>JANOVD010000270.1:0-2600 GCA_031417255.1 Chitinophagaceae bacterium | reverse complement strand
CGGATAAGGGCTTTGTGGCCGGAGAAATTGAAGTTTGAAAATTTGCTCATGATCAACTGATTATTTAAAATAAAAACGCAGAGAAAAAGAGAAGCAGAGTTTACGCTGAGTATCTCTGCGAAATCTCCATTTACTCATTTTCTCTGCAGCTAAAAAAGTTTAATTCAATATTCCTTCTTCCTGTCATACTTAAGAAGACGACTGGAACGAAATTTTATTTTATCAACCCGGCAAAATGATGCACCGTACGCACCAATTGAGATACATAACTCATTTCATTATCGTACCAGCTAACCGTTTTTACCATTTGCTTATCGCCCATGGTCATCACCTTGGTTTGGGTTGAATCAAATAAAGAACCGAAACTGATACCGATAACATCGCTGCTAACAATTTCATCTTCGTTGTAACCAAAACTTTCGTTACTGGCAGCTTTCATGGCTGCATTAATTTCTTCTACTGTAACTGTTTTACCTAAAATTGAATATAACTCGGTAACCGAACCTGTAATTACAGGCACCCTTTGTGCACCGCCATCTAATTTACCTTTTAACTCAGGCAAAACCAAACCAATGGCTTTGGCCGCACCAGTACTGTTAGGTACTATATTGGCTGCAGCAGCTCTGGCTCTTCTTAAATCATTTTTTGGATGAGGAGCATCTAATGTATTCTGATCGTTTGTGTAAGCATGTATGGTACTCATAATGCCTGTAACAATTTCAAAACTATCGTTAAGTGTTTTAGCCATTGGTGCCAAACAATTGGTGGTGCAGCTTGCGCAACTGATAACGGTTTCGGTACCATCTAAAATAGCATGGTTAACATTAAATACAATTGTTTTTAAATCGCCTGTTGCTGGTGCAGATATAACCACTCTTTTTGCACCGGCAGTAATATGTGCTTCGGCTTTTGCTTTATCGGTAAAAAAACCGGTACACTCAATAACCACATCCACATCATGTGATGCCCATGGAATTTGAGCCGGGTCTTTTTGTGCATAAACTTTTACATCTTCACCGTTAACAACAATTGAGTTTTCTGTTGATTTTACATCCTGGCCAAAACGGCCCTGGGCACTATCGTACTTTAATAAATGCGCCAGCACTGCAGGGCTGGTTAAATCATTGATGGCAACAACATCAATGCCTTTCATATCATATATCTGACGATAAACTAAACGGCCTATGCGGCCAAACCCGTTAATGGCAACTTTTACTGTACTCATGTTCAATTAAGAATTAAAAATTAGGAATTAGGAATTGCGGTGCAAAAGTACATTTTGTACAACATATAAACAGGTAATATTTGTAAACGATTTAAATTATTTGGCTGAAAAACTACCGAACGTTATCTTTGCCGTCCTTAAACAATAAATGCCGCGTTGGTCAAGGGGTTAAGACGCCTCCCTTTCACGGAGGAATCACGGGTTCGAATCCCGTACGTGGTACAAAAAAGCCTCCCGATAATTATCGGGAGGCTTTTTATTTTGGGCGCTGGGCTTTAATAATACTGTTTCACTTTTGCCGTAGCCTTAGGTTACAAGTGATACGCAGTAAAATAAAATTATTTCTTTGCCTCTTCCTTTCTGTAGGTATATACTCTCTTTGTAATTTTTGTTGCCTTGCCTTTATCATCATATTCTGTACGCTGGGTCCAGTTGCCTGTCTCATCATGAGCATCATAAGTATATTTGGTAACCTTGGTAACCGTAGAATCTTTAGTAACAGTTGTATTCGAACTCTCTGTTTGCTCTCCCTTATCATTATTCTTAACCGAACTGGTAGATTTTACTTTGCCAACACTATCTTTTGATGTAAATCCCAGGAATAAACTTTTGTCGTATTTACTTGCTCCTTCCTGTCTGTAAACACTGTCTTTATCATATTGTTTCCAGCTTAGTACCTGTCCGTATTCATTTTGTGTTAAACTGGTATAATACTTATCCAATTTACCGGTAGAGTCAAATGCTTCTGCTATTGTGTATTGGCCTTTATCATCTACTGCCACTTTCATTGAGCCCGAAGGTTTACCATCTTTAGTATCCGTTGCTCCTGTCCATAATCCATTTTCATGTCTTGTAAAAACAGATTCGTTCTTTACAGTTCCTTTACTGTCTTTAGAAGTGTATTTAACAGCATTGCCGTTTTCATCATACTGTGTAACATCAATACAACAGGAATCCATGGCACCTGCTTTTCCGGCACTGTCAACCTGATAAGGAGTGTCTTCAGTAGTTTCAATATTGCCTTTAAGTTTATCATTGGCAAGATCGCTGTACTTTACTTTTTTTTCGGCTGATTTTTCACCTGAATTGTTGCAGGCTGCAAATAAAAACAGGCCTGCCATAATAATTACGATTCTTTTCATGTTAGTTTGGTTTAATAATTAATAAATGTTTGGGCAGTTTACCAGAATTCTTTGGGCAGATAGAATACCAATGTACAGATTATTTATTTGAGTTACAAACTGTATTTTTTCTGCCACTGCTACCCCCTTGTATGTGTTCGTGTTTCACGATTGCATTTGCCGTTAACGGATGCTACTATAAAAGCCTTTCAGTACTGAAAGGCTTTTATAGTAGCATCCGTTAACGGCAAATG
>JANOVD010000269.1:0-2171 GCA_031417255.1 Chitinophagaceae bacterium | reverse complement strand
TTCCAAACTAATAATGCCAGCTTGTCCGTTAGGCAGGCTGTTTCCTTTCTGCATTTCAGCAACGATGAGCCGTGCAGTTTCACCTTCATAAAATCCTTTTTGTCCGTTATCCCTGATGCGCTTTAAAGTATTTGCCAGGTCTTTTTGTATTAAAATATCACCTGCTTTCCACCCGATAGCTATCGGGTCATTTTGTTTTACAAATGCAATTGCAGAAGTATTCAGTTCTAAAAATTCTTTTTTATTATTATTGAATGAAGCTGCCTGTGAGGCCGTGATGGCAAAACCTTTTTCAGCAAGGTTTATAGCGGGTTGTATCAATGTTGCAAAGGGAAGTTTTGCGTATTTCATGCTGGCAAATAAACCTGCAACTGTGCCCGGTACACCGGCAGCCAAATGCCCTTTTTGCGATAAATTCAGCAACGGGTCGCCTTTTTCATCCAGGTACATATCACGGGTTGCTTTTGCAGGTGCTTTTTCACGATAGTCGAGGGTAAAATTGTTACCGTTCTGTAAATGCGCCACCATAAAACCCCCGCCACCAATATTACCGGCGCCGGGATACACAACAGCCAGTGCAAGTTGTGTGGCAATGGCAGCATCAATGGCATTTCCACCCTTCTTTAAAATATCAAGGCCAACCATGCTGGCTAATGGGTGTGCAGAAACAACTGCTCCCTTGCTGCAACTGATCTTTTTTTGAACGGTATAACTCCTGCTGTCTATCTTTTGAGCCTGTGTGAAAATAACAGAAGACGACAGGATAAAAACGAGGATTGTAAAAATTATCTTATTAAACTGCATACTGAATATTTTACCGAATTTACTTTATTATAGCCAGATATTTTCAACCCGGTAAACTGTTTTGCCGGTTGCCGTTAATTACAGATATTCATATAATGGATAAGTGGAAGATACAAGTCATCTTCTTTCTTTATTTTCACATATATTTCAGAAAATATATTTGCAGTATTTCCTGAAATTTAATTTTTTAAACAGGACTAAAATCATACAATGAACATCAGATTATTTTCCTTTCTACTGCTTTTTATAAGCAACGGTTTGTTTGCACAGTTAAAATCGCCGGATGATTTTTTGGGCTATCTGCTTGGCAGCAAATTTACCCCTCATTACAAAATTGTAAATTACTTTAACCAGGCTGCAGCATCCATGCCCCAGATGATGAAGCTGGAAAAATATGGCGAAACTTATGAAGGCAGGGATCTTTTACTGGCAATAGTTTCCACGCCGGAAAATATGGCTAAGCTGGATGAGATCAGGAAAAACAATTTACGGCTTACCGGAATTTTAAAAGATAAACCTGCTGATGCAACTGCACCGGCAATTATCTGGCTAAGTTATAATGTGCATGGCAACGAAGCCAGTTCATCCGAAGTTTCGATGAAGACCTTGTACGAATTATTAAACCC
The DNA here is from genome assembly GCA_031417255.1 of Chitinophagaceae bacterium. GTDB lineage: Bacteria > Bacteroidota > Bacteroidia > Chitinophagales > Chitinophagaceae > Ferruginibacter. The sequence continues at coordinate 741 of JANOVD010000269.1, read as the reverse complement.
ATCCAATACTCCAACAAAAAACTGGTTAAAGAATACGGTTGTTATTATTGATCCCTGTTTAAACCCCGATGGCAGAGACAGGTATGTAAACTGGTTTACGCAGGTTGTTGGAAAAAACGCAGATGCAAATTCTAATACCCGAGAGCATAGCGAACCCTGGCCGGGCGGTCGGGTAAACCATTATAATTTTGACCTGAACCGCGACTGGGCCTGGCAAACGCAGGTAGAATCGCAGGCAAGGATAAAAAAGTATAATGAATGGATGCCGCAGATCCACTGCGATTTTCATGAACAGGGAATTAATAACCCGTATTATTTTGCACCGGCTGCAGAGCCTTTTCATGAAGTGATAACAAAATGGCAACGGGATTTTCAGTTTACAATTGGAAGAAATCATGCCAAATATTTTGATGCAAACGGCTGGTTGTATTTTACCAAAGAAATTTTTGATTTGTTTTATCCCGCCTACGGCGATACATACCCAACTTACAACGGCGCTATTGGTATGACATACGAGCAGGCAGGCCACAGCCGGGGAGGTTTAGCCGTTGTTACCAACGATGGTGATACACTTACTTTAAAAGACCGTATTGCTCACCATTTTACCACCAGTATGAGTACGGTTGAAATCGCATCGCAACATGCAGATAAAATTATTGGCGAGTTTAAAAAATATTTTGATGAGGCCAATACAAATGGAAATGGAGAATATAAAACTTACGTGATTACAGAAACCAATAC
>JANOVD010000268.1:0-4070 GCA_031417255.1 Chitinophagaceae bacterium | reverse complement strand
AAAACTGTATTCAATCCGCAGGTTTATATCGTACAAGGTAAGAATATCTATACCAAAACCACCGGAATACAGTAAACGGTTATTCAAATTGGTTGTATAGTTTTTTTTAGTATAAACATATCCCATATCGGCGTATGATTTTGCATAAAAGGCAAAAGGGATTTTTGTCAGCAATTTTGGAAAAAAAGGAAAAGGCACATTAAAAGAAATGATCTTTTTCTTAATGGTTGATTTTACCAAAGCTGTTGCCACGCCATCTATCACATAATATTCCAAACCTCTTAAATAACTTTCGCCATAACCAAGCCCACGCTGGTTTATATAAGCCTGGTTAAAAGGAAACCTGATTTTACCGTTTAGCTGAATACTGCTGTACCAGTTTTTGCCCAAATCAAAATACTTATTTAATCCGGCTTCCAGTTGCAACATATTAATGCCGCCGGTAAAAGCCAATCCTCTTTTTTGTAAAGACAGAAACCAGGTTTTACCTGTTAACGGGTACGATCCGTTATTTACATTGGCATATTGTTGGGTATAAGTAAGATCAAAAATCCCTTTTGAAGTAACGGGGTCTTTAAAATAGTTTGGATTATACTTTATGTCAATTACCGAGTCGGCTATTTTTATCCAGGTGTAGCTTGCTGAAAAAATATGCTTTTTAAAAAAACCCCGGCGGATGGTGTAGCCTGCATGTGCGTACCAGCTTTTGTAAACAAAATCGACCCTGGCTTTTGCTGCCGAATCTGAAGGATAAAACATAAGTGAATCTTTAACGTCAGTTTTATAAGCCAGTTCTCTTTTTTGGATATAACCCCCGCCAACTGTAAAACCCTCGGTTAGTGCCTTATTGCTGTAAGGTGCATTATAACTGAAAGAAATATTTCTTGAATATCCGTTTATGAGATAGATCCGCAGTTGGTCCCTTCGTCCGCTGAGGTTATAATGCACAAATTTTATTCCGTAATTTACCCGGTTAAAACTGGCTTTGTAAGTTTTATACCATTCATTAAAATTTCGGTCAACCCATTTAAATTGGGGCACGGGGTAGAGATACCAGCGCTCGGTAACCCTTACATTGATGTTTATATTACCGGCATCAATGGCAACCAGTTCAAAAATAACTTCATTAAAAAGAGTGGTGTTATACACCTGAAACCTTGCCTGCTCAAGCTCCTTATGCAAATCAGTAATTAAAAGAGAGTCGCCGGTTTTAAACTGAATTTCACGATAAACAATATATATCCTGGTTTTTTTTGTGCCGGTAACTGTAAGGTTTTTAATACAAACTTTTGATGTGGTGTTGGCAGCAAGTAATGAGGTATCGGATAAAATAACATTGCCTGTTTTAGTTTTTTGTGCATAGCATAAACCCGAAAATAAAGTTATACAGCAACAGCAAATTATTTTTTTTAGGTTATTCATTTTGTAAACCATTTGCTGCGGGGCAGTAACTTAAAAACAGCGGCGAAGCAGCAGTTGCATTTAAATATCCAGGTAATTCATCAGGTGGCGGTAGTTGCTGTGAATTTCATTTTCAAAATTCTCGTTACCAAAATAGTAGATAACATCAAATTCATACCTTTCAAAAGTTGAAACAATTGTTGCTATTTCTTTTTTGTTTATATGCAGGGTAACAGTAAGCATGCCGGTTTCGGTATGTACTGTTGTATTTAAATGAAGAATGGTTGCGTCGTTACTTTCTACAATACGGCTTATCTCAGAAATGGCAAACTGGCTGCGTTCCATTTCCAGAACAATGATGCCGCCGATCTCGTTGGTGCCTGCAAAATTGCCAATTGTTTTTAGCAGGTCGTTGGTGGTGATAACACCAACCAGTTCATTTTCGTCGTTAATAACCGGCACAACCGTACTGTCTATCTGGTTACTGCAGGTAACAGCGTTTAAAAAATGTTCATTATCATGTACTGCTGCATGAACAAAAAATTCCTGCATCAGTTCCATGGGCATTTTGGGTTCTTCCTGGTCAAGCAGGTCATCTTCGCTGATAAGGCCGAGAAATTTATCATCATCAACAACCGGAAGGTGGGTTACCCTGAAATCGCTGATAAGCCGCAATGCCTTGCTTACCGAATCTTTAAGCCTGAGCCGGGGAATATTGTTATTGATAAGTTCGATGGTTAACATACAACTGGTTTAGGTTAGTAACAGCTATTATTATAACGTAAAACGGATGCTTAAAAGTATGCTGCTTTGCTCAATTAACACTGTGTTTAAAACAAAGAAAAAATATTTAAAACTATACGGCACAAGTAATGACAAAAATAATTACTAAACTGTTGCAGCGGGCGTTTTTAATTTTGATATAAACGCATCCAGCAGTCTGTTGAATTCTTCCGGCACTTCCATCATAGGTGCATGGCCGCATTTATCAACAAAATGCAACTCGCTGGTTGGCATCAGGCGGTGAAATTCTTTTGCCACAAATGGCGGCGTAATGGTATCGTTGTTTCCCCAGATCAGGCAGGCCGGTTGTCTTATCTGGCTCAGCTCTTCGCCAAGGTTATTGCGGATTGCACTTTTTGCGAGGGCAATTATTTTTATCACTTTCATCCGGTTATTGGTTATCTCAAACACCTCATTCACTAATTCTTCGGTAGCCATAGCCGGATCGTAAAAAGTAAGCTGCGTTTTTTTACGGATGTATTCCTTATCGCCACGTTTGGGATAAGTATCGCCCATGCCGTTTTCAAATAAACCCGAACTGCCGGTTAATATTATTGATTTAATACGCTCGGGATGTTTTAAAATATGAACCAACGCAACATGCCCGCCCAGCGAATTACCAAGCAAATGAATATCGTTGTAATTGCGGTGCTCAACAAAACGGTAAACAAATTTTTGTAATCCGCCAACTGAAGTATGCAGCAGGTCAAGATCAAGCAACGGCAGTATAGGAACAATTACCTTGTTCGTTTTACGAAAATGCTCAATGAGAAACTGAAAATTGCTGAGTGCACCAAATAAGCCATGCAGCAACATCAGCGGTTCACCATCGCCTTCTTCAATAAATTTGAATTTCCCGTCTTGTTTAATTTCGTAACTCATCCTGTAATACAAATTATTTAATATAAACCGCTATCTCAATGGTAAAGTTATGAAACCGTTGATTCGCACTAAAATTACGTTAAATAAGATAATGGCTGAAATTAATGCTGAATTTTGTTTGATAATGAATTAAAAAAATCGCCCAGCTCTGTAAACATGTCTTTAAATAAGGGGATAGCCTTGCCAAAATTATCCATCACTTTGGGCCCCCAGGGCTGTATAAAATTATAGGTTTGCGATGATTTGATGGTTGCTGGTTGCAGTAATTGTAACTTTTCGGCATAAAAAATAAAAATGCTTAAAATGATCAGGTAAAGTGCAGCGTACAAAACAATTCCTCCAATGCGGTTAAGCCAACCCAGCATTACGGCCTGAAACGATTTTTCAATTAATTTACCGCCCAGCCTTACCAGAAGGATTACTGTAAAAAAAACAACAGCAAATGCAATAAAAGGCAACCATTTGTCTGCAATGCGTACACTGTCTTTTAAATATGCTGCAACAACTGCCGAGAGTTTTAATGCAGCCGCCAAACCAATAATAAATGCAATAATGGAAAATACCGCAATGATAAGGCCCTTTTGATAACCTTTAAAAATGGCTAAAACAAGTAGTGCGGCAAAAGTAAAATCTATAAGCATAGGCCCCCTCTAAATCTCCTCCGCCAGCTGGCGGAGAGACTTGTAAAGAGTATTTTTAATTAGTGAGTAAATCTTTAACGATTGTGCTGATCATTTTACCATCAGCCTTACCTGCCAACTGTTTGCTGGCAACACCCATCACTTTACCCATGTCGGCAGGAGAGGAAGCACCGGTTTCAACAATTATTTTTTTAACAATCTCTTTCAGCTCTGCCTCATCTAATTGTTTTGGCAAAAATTTTTCTATCACCACCATCTCTTCTCTTTCCTTTACAGCCAGGTCTTCACGTCCCTGCTTTTCAAATATCTCCAGCGAATCTCTGCGCTGCTTCATCATCTTCTGCAAAAATTTTTGCTCAGTTG
>JANOVD010000267.1:0-9012 GCA_031417255.1 Chitinophagaceae bacterium | reverse complement strand
CCTGAAGGGGGAACTTTGGAGTTCATAGATTTAAATCTCTTTTCTTTATATAAATAAATAAGCCTCCTGATTTTCAGGAGGCTTTTAATATCGTGAGGTTCCAGTTCCCCCTTCAGGGGGCGGAGGGGGTTTTTAGTATTCATCTTCATTAAAAAAGAAATCTTCCTGGCTTGGGTAATCGGGCCAGATATCATCAAGGCCTTCATAAATTTCTCCCTCGTCTTCCAGTTCCTGTAAATTCTCAACAACCTCAATGGGGGCGCCACTACGGATAGCGTAATCAATTAATTCATCTTTTGTCGCCGGCCAGGGCGCATCTTCCAAATGAGAGGCTAATTCCAGTGTCCAAAACATCTTTGTAGAGGGTTTATTTTTTGCAAATGTATAAGTTCATTTGGAATAACCAAAAGTGTTTTTTAAAAGCCTGTTTTTTGCCTTTATCATTTATTGTGGGTAAAACCGTATTAGTTGTTGCAATTAAAGCTGAAACTTGCAATTATTAACTATTTTCGAAGTATGTTATCAGCAAAAGGAATTTATAAGCGATACGACCATTTAACTGTACTTAAGGGGGTAGATATTGATATAAATAAAGGTGAGATTGTAAGTATCGTAGGATCGTCGGGTGCCGGTAAAAGCACGCTGCTGCACATTTTGGGCAGTTTAGATAAAGCAGATAAGGGGCAAATTATTTTAAACGGCCAACACCTGGAAACGCTGAACGGAAGAAAATTATCGGCCTTTAGAAACAAACATATTGGCTTTGTTTTTCAGTTTCATCACCTTTTACCCGAATTTACTGCGCTGGAAAATGTTTGCATTCCCGGCTGGATAGCAGGCGATAAAAAGAAAGAAGTGGTTATAAAAGCCACTGCATTGTTGAAAACTTTAGGCCTGGAAAACCGGTTGGAGAACAAACCGCAGCAACTTTCGGGTGGCGAGCAGCAAAGGGTGGCTGTTGCAAGGGCGCTTATAAACAGCCCATCTATTGTAATGGCCGATGAGCCAACCGGGAATCTTGATAGCGCCAATGCCAGGGAACTGCACCAGTTATTTATTGATCTGCGCAATCAATTCAATCAAACTTTTTTAATTGTTACACACAATGAGGAGTTGGCAAAAATGAGCGACAGGATTTTGATGATGAAAGACGGGTTGATGAGCAAATAGGCAATTGGCAATAAACAATATGCAATTGGCAATGCGCAAACTTTGAATCATTAAAGTTTTCTTTTAATCAAACCCTCAGTTTGCTGATTGCATATTGCCAATTGCTAATTGATCCTCGGTTTCCACGGTATATCCTCCACATCCAATAAATGCCCGGCATATCTTGCCAAAACAAAAAGGTAATCACTCAAGCGGTTTAAATATTTTATAACCAAAGGGTCAACAAATAATTCATTTTCCTGCATATGTACACAAATGCGCTCTGCACGCCTGCATACACAACGGGTAACATGAGTCGTAGAAATGGCAACATGCCCACCGGGAAGAATAAAAGATTTCATGTCTGTTAAATCCTCATTCATTTTATCAATTTCTTTTTCCAGCAATTCAATATCTGTTTCTTTTAGATCCGGGATTTTCAATTTAGATTCTTTATCAGGATCACAGGCCAGGGATGAACCGATGGTAAATAACCGGTCCTGTATTTCTTTTAAGATAATTTTTGAAGGATCATGTGTTAGCTGATCAGCCGTTAAGCCAATAAATGAATTCAATTCATCAATGGTGCCGTAAGCTTCAATACGGATATTGCTTTTGGGAACTTTGGTACCGCCTATCAAACTGGTTTTACCCAGGTCGCCTGTTTTGGTGTATATTTTAAATGCCATGATGAATACATGTTTTGTTAAGTAAAACAACAAAAATTTTAAGCAATAGTTACATCAATAAAAATAATTAAGCTGTAATTGCAGCAGTTGCCGGGTTGGCGTTTACTTTATCAGTTTCAACAACACCATCCCTTAACCTGATTACCCGGTGGGCATACAGAGAAATATCTTCTTCGTGTGTTACTAAAATTACGGTATTGCCGTCAGCATGAATTTTACCAAGTATTTCCATGATCTCATAAGAAGTTACAGAATCAAGATTACCTGTTGGTTCATCGGCTAAGATAATAGAGGGGTTATTTATTAAAGCCCTTGCAATGGCCACCCGCTGTGCCTGTCCGCCACTTAATTCATTTGGTTTATGGTGGCTGCGGTCATCAAGTTTAACCTTTGCTAAAACGGCCATGGCTCTTTCTGTTCTTTCTCTTTTGCCAATGCCGCTGTACACCAAAGGCAGCGCTACATTTTCGGCTGCAGTTAAACGGGGCAATAAATTAAACTGCTGAAAAACAAAACCAATTTCTTTATTGCGAACTTCAGCCAGGTCATTATCCGGCATGCGGCTTACATCTTTTCCGTTTAAAACATATTTACCAGCAGACGCTGTATCCAAACAGCCCAGCAAATTCATTAAGGTAGATTTTCCTGAGCCACTGGGCCCCATTAAAGCCACGTATTCATTTTTAAAAATATCTAAAGAGATACCTTTTAAAACCTGTAATTCATTTTTACCGAGGTAGTAACTTTTACGAATATTTTCCAGATGAATAATTCCTTCCATTTTAATTAGTTTATAAGTTTAGAAGATTAGGAGTTTAGAGGTTTAGCAGAATACAAACTAAACATCTAAACATCTAAACCACTAAACTATTTCTTTATTACTTTCGGTACTTTAAAAAACTGCTCATCATGCATGGCTGCATTTTGTAAACCTTGTTCACGTGTAATACTTCCCTTTACTTCATCAGCCCTTAAAACATTTATATTGCTGCTCATGTGCAAAAGCGGCTCAACACCTGTTGTATCCAGTTCATTCAGTTTTTCAACAAACTGAATCATTTTTTGCAGGTCATTTTTGATGTCTTCTTTTTCAACTGCATCAAATTTCAACCTGGCCAGGTTGGCTAATTTATCAACTAAAGCGTCATTAACTTCCATAACACAAATATAGTTCAGTTTGGGGTTTTGCGTTTTGAGTTATTATTTAAGTGGCTTTTAATCTTTTCTAATGACTAATGACCAATGACAATTGACTTTTGCTATCTTCGCCACCTGACAAAGTAATACGAAACTGTAGTAAAGTTTTATGGAAAAGAAAAAAGAAACCGTGCCTGCCGGCAGGCAGGTTGTAATGAGTGGCATTCGCCCAACCGGATTTTTGCATTTGGGCAATTATTTTGGGGCCATTCGCAATTACGTAAAAATGCAGGAAGAATGTGACTGTTTTTTTATGGTTGCCGATCTGCATTCGCTCACTACGCATCCCGATACAAAAGAGCTGAAAGCCAATGTACACAGGGTATTGGCCGAAAATATTGCCTGTGGACTTGATCCTGATAAAGTGGCTTTATACTGCCAGAGCCATGTACACGAAACAGCCGAACTTTATCTCTACTTAAATATGATGGCTTATAAAGGTGAGTTGGAAAAGACAACTACTTTTAAAGATAAAGTGCGGCTGAATCCAGAAAATGTGAATGCCGGTTTATTAACTTACCCGGTTTTACAAACGGCCGATATTATTTTGCACCGGGCCAAATATGTACCTGTTGGTAAAGACCAGGAGCAGCACCTGGAAATGGCCCGTACATTTGCCAACCGTTTCAATCATCGTTACAGTGAGGTTTTTCCCGAGCCACAGGCTTTTAATTATAACCAAACCCTGGTGAAAGTGCCCAGCCTCGACGGGGCAGGTAAAATGAGTAAAAGCGAAAACCAGATGGCTACTTTATATTTGGCTGATAGTGATGATATGATCAGGAAAAAAGTTATGAAAGCCAAAACTGATAGTGGCCCTACTGAAAAAAATACACCCAAGCCTGATTATATTGAAAATATTTTTCTGTTGATGAGCCTGGTTTGTACTGCAGAAACCGTTCAGAAATTTGAGGTTGACTATAATAACTGTACTATCAAATACGGCGATTTAAAAAAACAACTGGCAGAGGATATGGTGAACTTTATTGCACCCATCCGTAATAAGGCAGATGCAATTTTGCAGGATAAGGCAGGGCTTGAACAAATCATGAAAAAAGGGGCCGAAAAGGCCAATAAAAGTGCAGGAGAAACCATGAAATTAGTAAGAGAAGCTATTGGATTAAATTATTTTTGATTTCTCCTGATGACTATCGGGATTAATTTCAGATTTTGTTTACTTTAGATGCTTCGCTGTGTAAAATCTAAAATCGGCTCCCGATAATTATCGGGACGTAAATCCACAATTGAATTATGGCAAAGACAAAAAAACCAAAACATATAGCTGTAGCAGGAAATATTGGTGCAGGAAAAACAACATTAACCGAAATGCTGAGTAAGCATTATAAATGGATACCCCAGTTTGAAGATGTGGATCATAATCCTTACCTGAATGATTTTTATGAAGATATGCCACGCTGGAGTTTTAACCTGCAGATTTTCTTTTTGAACAGCAGGTTAAATCAATTGCTGGAGATACATCATGGTACCGAAACCGTGATACAGGATAGAACTATGTATGAGGATGCCAATATTTTTGCGCCAAACCTGCATGATATGGGCCTGATGACCAAACGTGATTTTGATAATTACTATAAGTTTTTTGAAACTTTAAAAAGTATGGTACAGCCGCCCGATCTTATCATTTACCTGAAGGCATCAGTACCAACCCTGGTTGCACAAATTCAAAAACGTGGCAGGGAGTATGAAGAGAATATCCGCCTGGATTATTTAAAAAAACTGAACGAATTTTATAATGGCTGGATAGATAATTACAAAGAGGGACCTGTATTAATAATAGATGCAGATAAAAATAAGTTTGCCGAAAATGAAGAAGATCTGGGTAAGATCATAACCAGTATTGACTCTAAGTTGTTTGGACTATTTTAATATCGAATTTTTGAATATCGAATGTCGAATGTGTTTCTGCTAAAGTAAAAAATACTATTTTTTAAAAACTATTCGATATTCATCAGTTCGATATTAGCCATTAATCAATCAGTGAGTTTTTCATAGCATAAAAAACCAGCCCAACTGAGTTTTTAACACCAAACCGTTCCATCAGCCTGTCTTTAATAGCCTCTACCGTTCTGGCACTAATGTCCATTTTACCGGCAATTTCCGCTGCTGTAAATTCCATACAAACAAGTGTAAGTACTTCTTTTTCCCTTTCACTAAGTACCACTTCTGATGTAAGCAAAGGATTGAATTTTTGTTTTGAGTAATTTTTTTTGATGAGTACTTTATTTACAAAGGGGTTCAGGTAAAAACCTGTACGCATCACATCCATGATGGCTTTTTTAATTTCAGATGGGTCAGTGCTTTTTAAAAGATACCCCGCAGCGCCGCAGTCCATTAAATGGCCAACAAAGCGTTCATCTTCATACATGGTAAGTATAATAACCCGTATGTTCGGAAAATTCTTAGTGATCAGTTTGGTGGTATCAATGCCATCTTTGATAGGCATTTTCAGGTCGCATAAAATTACATCCGGCTCAAATTCGGGTATTTTTTCCAGCAGTTCTTCACCATTATCCGCCTCCATCACAAATTTAATGTTGGAGTAGCTTCTCATGGAAAGTATTACACCTTTCCTGAAAATTTTATGATCATCGGCTATGGCAACTTTAATTTCATTCATAAGCTGGGTGGTACAGTAAAATTACGGAAAGTATATTTATTTAACAGGTGATTATCAATATTAATCAGGGCAAACGCATTAAAATTCTTGTATTTATTTTTTTAATGCGTTAGCCCTGCAATATTAATTAAAAGCACAATAGCAACAAAAATCAATCCATAACCCAAAGGCGGGTTAAATGGCTTGTTCTCTCGGGATTTCGATGGTTACTTTATAATAGGTTTTACTGGGGTCAATTTCAAAGAAAATACGGCCATTCAGTACTTTGGTACGGCTTGCAATATTTTTTAAACCAAGCCCCTGTGTACTGTGGTTAAGTTTTTCAAAATCGGCCTGTACAATACCGGTACCATCATGGTGAATACGGAAATACATTTTATTGGCACTGATATTTTGCGTTAAGTGAATAAAGCCCGGGTTACTGTGTTTAAGGATATTATTTACCAGCTCCTGTATGATACGAAAAACCAGCAACTCCTGTTCTACTTTAAGCCTGGTGCGGTAATCGTGAAAACGGCCGCTTGCATTTAAACTGCCACTGGCACCTATTTTCTGAAAAAGGTCGGTAGCAGCGCTTTCAAGCCCGAAGTTTTTCAGTGTTGGTGGCATAAGGCTATGGCTGATGTTGCGTATAAGCAAAATGGCATCATCTAATATTTGTTTGGCGCTGTAAATGCTTTGCAATTGCTGTGCCTTATCCTGGTTTACCAGGTTTTCGTTCAGGTACAGGCGTGCAGTAGCCAGCAGGGGGCCTGCATCATCGTGCAGGTCGGCGGCAATGCGGTTACGTTCTTCCTCCTGAAAACGGATAGAAGCATTCAATAAGATCTGCTGCTTTTCCTCTTCTAATTTTTTTAACTGGTTATTATACCGCATAACCCTGCGCTGGTGAAAAATTACAAACCCCACAATAGCAATGGCAAGCGTTAACATACCCAATGTTCCGATAAACATAAAGGGGGTAATTCCAGACGAGCCAGTTGTTTGTAAAAAATGCATTTTTTTCCTTAATGGTTAATTTTGATTTTTAAAAGGAAGGTAATTGTCAAGTTGGGAATCAATGGCTGTATCATTAAAAAATTGATTATCAGTATGATTTTCTTTTATGGTAACAGCAATACATAATAAAATATTCTTTAAAATTGTTACTGAACTGTATATAAGCGTAAATGCATTGCGAAATTCTTCATCTTGAAAGCTATTAACTGAATAAAGTAATAAAAAGAAATTACCTGAAAAATTAATAATGAAAGCAACAGATATCCAAAAGATTGCTTTTTGATATATTGGTTCTACAAAGCTCTCTTGTATAACTTCAAAGAAAAAATAAATTATGAAAAGTAAAAGAATAAGGTATTCTGTAATAAGGGGATAAAATGCTAACGAAGGTGCTTTAGAAACAATAAAGTCATAAATGCAAAAAAGACAAAAGGGAATTGAAGAAAATAATAAAATATTCCGTACTAATTTATTCTTAATATAAAGATAGAATAAGTATGAAAGTAAAAGGTATTCTAATATATTGTATGCCCTTGTAACTAAATAATAGTTTTCTAATGATCCGAAAATATATCTGGTTATCAATACTGCTAAAACAAGTACTGTAATTACAAGTGTATATAAAAAAAATACCTTTCTATTTTTTGCTGATACTTTTTTTACAAAGAATAAACAAAGAATAAAAGGTAGAATTTCAGTAAAGTATGTAATATATTTTAAATTCTGTAAGATAGAAAATGGTTATTTATTCAAATATAACCATTGGTTCTTAAAATCAAAAATATAAATTGATTTATTTAATTAAGCAAACAACCTAACTAATAAATCGATAATTCCGTTTAACATAACAATTCGGTTTTAAGGTTTCAAAAAGTAATTATGAGGTGTAAACTTCAAGTAAAAGATAAGTATTAGCAACCCCGTTGGTTATAGAATAGAACTGGTAATATAGATCAAATACAATGCCATAAAGGCTTTTAGCTGAAATAGTCGTAAAAAAATATTAAAATTATGGGTAAATATACGAAATTATCATAGTAAAATTACTATGCATAATTTTAGTAGCTTTACGTTCGTAATTGTACGTTTGAGGAAATGAGGTATGGGATTTTTACTTATTGTGGTTTTATAATCTGTGTAAGTTCTCCTTACAGTAGTAATTTAAAATGATATCGCTAAAAAAACTTACCAGTATGAAAGGCCTGGTATTTAATTAGCCTGATATTGGATTTATAAGCGGGATTTTAAAAAAAAGTTGATCGACAGAGGAAAAACAAGCACAAACGGGTTCTTCGTGGATAAGTGGAATTCTTTGTATTTCTATTGGATATTTGGATAATTGGATATTCATTTAACCAATGTCAATCAACTGGTACAAATGTATAAAGGCTATTGTGCCTGCACAAGCGCACTTACGCCCTATTTTAGCTTTACAGTAAATACCTTTTAAAGCGTATTAGTGCAATATGGCTACGTAATATAACGGTATTATTGAGCCGTAAAATTACGCAGTGTTTTTGCTTAAATAACTGAACCTCAGTCTGGTTAACAAAAATTTACATGTAATAAACGGCAAAATGAATAATTTTAATTTGAAATTTGTAACTTGAACTGATTTTATACTAACCCCCAATTATGAATTACTATGCGAAACGACAGTTTAATTAAGATTGCAATAGCAGATGATCATAAGATTTTCAGAGACGGTATTAAAATGGCACTGGCCGGCAAAGAAAACCTGAAAATGATCTGGGAAGCTGAAGATGGCAAGGATATGATGCATAAAATAGCCATAAAAAAGCCCGAAGTACTTTTAATGGATATCAGGATGCCGGAAATTGATGGTATTAATGGAATACAACTGATTCGTAAGAAGTATGAGGATATTAAAATTATAGTGCTTACTATGTATGATGATCAGCAGATGATACAAAAAATGATGGAGATGGGTGCCAATGCCTATTTAACAAAAACCACCGACCCCGAAGAAATTTATGAAGCCATACTTACCTGTATGAATGATGATTTTTATTTTAACGACCTGGTTAACAATGCGGTGATGGGTAAGCTGATGCAGAAAAAAAATGTGCGCCAGCATTATGGAAGCAATGTGCCGGTAAACTTTAATGAAAAAGAACTGAAGATATTGCAGCTACTGTCAGAAGATAAAACCACAGAAGAAATATCAAAAATAATTTTTCTCAGCCCACGCACTATAGAAACCATACGGCAAAACATGAAAACCAAGGTAGATGCCAAAACCATTGGCGGTTTGATTATGTATGGTATGCGGAATAAACTGATAGAGTAATAAACCTGAGAAATTTTGTTACAGCCTTG
>JANOVD010000266.1:0-8607 GCA_031417255.1 Chitinophagaceae bacterium | reverse complement strand
ATGCTCTGGAGCCCCGACTCTAAAAAGATAGCAACCTTTCAGCAGGACCAGCGCATGGTAAGCAACATGTACCTCGTATCAACAAATGTTGGTGCACCAAGGCTTGAAGAATGGAAATACCCGCTGCCCGAAGACAAAGAGATCATACAGATATACCGGGTAATTATAGAAGTAGATGTGCCCAAAATAATACGTTTAAAAATTCCATCCGATGCAAGAAGAGGAAGCCTCAGCGATGATATTTCATCAGGCGGGCCTTATGATGATAATGAGTGGAATGAAGATGCTACTAAATTGTTTTTGGTTTCTACCAGCCGCGACCACAAAATTGAAAAAGTACGCATTACCAATGCCATAACCGGCGATGTAAAAGAAATATTTGAAGAAAAAGTAGCCACACAGTACGAAAGCGGGCAGGGCACCATCAACAACCGTTTTCTCAATAATACCAACGAGATCATCTGGTACAGCGAACGTGACGACTGGGGGCATTTGTACCTCTACGATGCAACCACCGGCAAACTCAAACATCAAATTACCAAAGGCGCATTTGTGGTAACACAATTATTGGAAGTAGATGAAGCAAACCGGGTATTGTATTTTAATGCCAATGGCCGTGAGCCCGGCCGTGACCCTTACTTCAGCCATTTTTACAGTATTGGTTTTGATGGAAAAAATTTAAAGTTGCTTACACCCGAAGATGGTAATCATAATATTTCACTATCGCCCGACGGAAAATATTTTACCGATAATTATTCTCAACCAAATGTGCCGCCGGTTTCTGTTTTACGGAATATGCAGGGCAAATTAATTGCCACACTCGAGAAAACAGATATCAGCAAATTACTGGCAACAGGCTGGAGGCCACCCGAACCCATCAAGGTAAGATCTGCCGATGGTAAATGGGACCTGTACGGCCTTATGTTTAAACCCAAAGGCTTCAATCCGTCAAAAAAATATCCCATTGTTAATTATGTGTATCCCGGCCCGCAGGGCGGGGGCGTGGGCACCCGCAATTTTGTACCTGCACGCAGCGATCACCAGGCACTTGCCGATCTCGGTTTCCTTGTTGTAATAATAGATGGCAGTTGCAACCCCGATCGCTCCAAATCTTTTCACGATGCCTGCTACGGCAATATGGGCGATAATACACTCAACGACCAGGTAGCCGGTATAAAACAACTGGCTGCCGCCCGGTCCTATATGGATCTTGATAAAGTAGGCATCTGGGGCCACTCCGGTGGCGGCTTTGCCACTGCCGATGCCATGTTCACCTTCCCCGATTTTTATAAAGTAGGTATTTCCGAATCGGGTAATCACGACAACCGCAATTATGAAGATGATTGGGGCGAAAGGTATATCGGCCTTATGACCACAGATGCCAACGGCAAAAACAATTATGCCGAGCAAGCCAACCAGATAAATGCCGGCAACCTTAAAGGCAAGCTCATGCTGGCCCATGGTGGTATGGATGATAATGTACCGCCTTACAATACCTACCTGGTGGTAGAGGCATTGCAAAAAGCCAATAAAGATTTCGACCTGGTGCTTTTCCCCAATGCCCGCCATGGCTATGGCGCCGATGGCATGTATATGACACGCCGCCGCTGGGATTATTTTACAAAAAACCTGATGGGTGCCGAGCCGCCAAAAGAATATAAAATAAATACAGGTGCCACAACGGCTGCAACCACACCACCGGTAAAAAAAGACAGTGCAACAGTATCGGCCCGTAAGAATACAGTAATAAAACGCATACCGGTATCAGTAACCAACATCACGCTCGATATATTTGATAACGGCACCGTTGATGGCGATACCATCAGTGTGTATTACAATGGCAAAATACTGGTAAGCAACCGTGGCCTTAATGAAAAAGCCATTACCGTAAACCTCCTGCTGGATGTAAAGGCCCCGCAGCACGAAATTGTACTCTTTGCACACAACCTCGGCAGCATAGCGCCCAACACGGCCACCGTTATTGTAAAAGCCGGCGACAAACGTTACGAACTACGCAGCAGCGCCAGCCTTACCGAAAATGCAGTGCTGGTATTGGAGTATAAGCCGAAGTAGTAACGTCATTGCGAGGGAAGCACACCAAATTGTACGTCATTGCGAGGAGGAACGACGAAGCAAACTCCCGATTACGGAGCACTATCAAAACATAATTAAAAAACGAAGCCGGTAATATTTTAATTACCGGCTTCAGTATTTTATAGCAGCATCGTTGTGTCACTCACTTGTACAACATACCTTTGTACAACTTTTATTTAAGCGAAGAGGTTGATAAGACATGATGAGGGTCAAGTCATTCTTTTGCTTTAGATTTGAAGCTGTAAAACATATTATTTAACGCATAGCGTTGCTGACGTTTCTTCTATAGTAAAACGGCGAAATTTTATAGAGAGAAAGAAACAGTTAAGCGATGCACCTGCAAGGGTGCATCCTTTTGCTGTTTTCAATTCTCTCGGGTGCTTCGCCGTACCTTCTGTAGGTTGAATCCAAGCGGAGGATTGCACCTATTTTTTCTCCGTAGTGAGCAATGCAGAATAAACAAGTCTGCATGCAAATCATAACGAAGGAATCTCTATTCGGAAAACTTGATTTTAATAAAATTAGTAGCAATCCTGACTTCAAGGAAGACAGTGTTAGGGAAGTTATTATTCTTCCAATTTTAAAACAACTTGGTTATGCACAACAAAATATAGTCCGCAGCAAAACACTAGAGCATCCATTTATAAAAATCGGAAGCAAGAAAAGACAAATCAATCTTATACCCGACTATGCATTAAAAGTTGAAAATAATTTCGCCTGGGTTCTTGATGCAAAATCACCAAGTGAAAAGGTAAGGAATACAGACAATGTAGAACAAGTTTACAGTTACTCTGAACACAAAGAAATCCGAAGCACATATTTTGCATTATGTAATGGTTTAGAGTTTGCGCTTTATAGAAAAGAGACAAGCGAACCAATACTCTACTTCCCAATGAACGAAGTAGAACATTATTGGGACAAATTAAAAATGTTTTTATCACCGAGCAGTTTTCAGGTTGGTAAAAATATTACCTATGACACATCAGCTGCAACCGCAAAGCCAACAGGATTTGATTATTCTACACGGCCATTACTTGAAGAAATAGAAGTTAAAAAGCAATCGGCTAAAAGGCATTTTGGTGTTCACGGATATTTTACAAAGCAAACCTGGAACGTAGTAGCAGAATACATAAAAAATTACAGTAAGCCTGGAGACTTAATACTAGACCCTTTTGGTGGTAGCGGAGTAACAGCAATAGAAGCTTTAATGAATAACCGTAAGGCGATAAGTATTGACTTAAATCCGATGGCAGTTTTTATAGTCACATCTCTAATTGCTCCAGTAAAACATTTTGAATTAGCTGAGGCATTTGAACAAGTTAAAAAAGAATATCAATTACTTGAACCAAAAAGTGAAACTGAAATTAAAAGGGCATTAAAAAAATATCCATACCCAAAAGGTTTCAAATTACCAAAAGGATCAGATGTGGAAACAGTTGAGCAACTTTTTAGTGATAAACAATTAGCTGAATTAGCATTACTCAAATTTGTTATTAATAAACAACCAAATCTAAATATTAGAAATTCGCTATTACTTATGTTTTCTGGTCTATTAAATAAAATAAATCTAACCTACCATGCTTCGGAAGGACGGAGTGAAGGAAGAGGAAACAGCAGCATATTTGCTTATTACCGTTATAGAATTGCCAAGACCCCTGCCTCAATTGATGTTATTACATACCTTAATTCAAGATTTAAGAAAGTAACCGATGCAAAGAAAGAAATGGAATATTTCATCAATCAAAATACCCTTTCTAATGGACAAATTGTAAAAGGCACAGCAACTAACTTAAAATGGATACCACAAGAAAGTGTTGATTATATTTATACAGACCCGCCTTATGGCAAGAAAATCCCCTATCTCGATTTGTCAGTAATGTGGAATGCATGGCTTGACCTGAAAGTAACAGAAGAAGATTTTGCACAAGAAGCTATTGAAGGCGGCGAACACAAAAAAAGCAAAGATGAATACAATAATTTAATGGCAGAAAGCATTAAAGAGATGTACCGTGTTTTAAAATATGATCGTTGGATGAGTTTTGTCTTTGCACATAAAGATCCTGAATTTTGGCACTTAATTATTGAAACAGCAGAAGCCTGCGGCTTCGAATATGTTGGTGCAGTTCCTCAAAAAAACGGACAGACAAGTTTTAAAAAAAGACAAAATCCTTTCACAGTTTTATCAGGACAATTAATAATCAACTTTCGTAAAGTAAGTAATCCGAGAGCAATAATGAAAGCTAACCTGGGCATGGACATTGCGGAAATTGTAATGGAAACTATTGAAAGCATTATAGCAAAAAATAATGGTGCATCACTTGAGCAAATTAATGATGAATTAATTATTAAGGGGCTCGAATTAGGCTTTCTGGATTTGCTTAAAAAAGAATACTCTGACCTTACACCAATATTGCTTGATCGCTTTGATTACAATGAGAAAACAGAAATATTTTCATTACGGAAGGACACAAGATTCAGAACTCATGTAGATGTTGGTTTAAGAGTAAGTTATTTTTTAACAAGCTATCTTAGAAGAATGGAGTTGCAAAATAAAACTCCCACTTTTGAGGAAATAATTTTTAATATTTTACCCTTACTTAAAAATGGTATAACACCTGAAAATCAAACAATATCAAAAGTTCTTAATGATATTGGTGAACATATTGGTGATAATATGTGGCGTCTTAAAAAAGAAGGGCAGCAGAGATTGTTTGTTTAAATTATAAAACTCCGCCGACGTTTGTTTAGCATAAAACACACGTAAGCCAACTGGCGCACCCGCAAGTACCACGATAGAAATAAATTGAAGTAATGTTAATCTATAAATAAGATTGGCAAACTCAACTTAACAGGCACAGGACGGCTATTTTTTTCACCGATTAGTATTAGTTGTTTATCCTGCCTGAAATGTTTTACGTAGTACTTTTTAACTATAGCAGTAAATTAAAATTAACAAAATGTTCAAAACTTTTTTTAATAGCCATTGAAGTTTTTAGATGTTTATTTTGTACCTTACAAGTTCATCAAATCATTTATTATGGGTACAGACTTATTTAAAAAAGGCTATGACCATGCCGACAAAGGTTACGCTCCAGACCCGTGCAAGCTGAAAGACAGTTGGGATGATAAGCCTTTAGGAACTTCAGCTCCTGAAGATCTGCGTAAAGAGCAACACGACGATTATTTAGCAGGTTATTCTGCCAGAATCAATCAGGAAAAGCAAAAAGATTGATTTTCTTTATTTATTGGTGCAACACTTCTGTTGCAGACTTGACTCCCTCGATAATACGAGGGTTTTATTTTTTCGCCTCCGTGGGTGTTCCCCATCCATACGCAAGCCCACTGGCGCACCAGCACTCGCCGCCGTCTGGTCTCCGACCACCGCCGCAGAGCCGAGAACCAAAAAACACATATATTTGAAAATAAAACTACACCTTATGAAACTCATATCTCTTTTTGCAGCATTACTATTCATTAACTCCGTATTTGCCCAAACCATTGTGGAATCAAAACAATTTGGCAGGTTAGAATTTGCTGAAATAAAATACGGTGTTGCACAGGTTGTTAAGGGTACAATTGAGGAAATGAAGAATTCACCAACCGGTATCCATGGATGGCTTAAAGACTTCGAGATTACAAGAATTACAGATTCGGTACCGGCTGAGTTAAATGCCAATTTCGGAGTTCAGTATATAGTTATGGCAAAAGATACAGTAGAGATAGAAGTAGAGATCGAATGGTTATTTCCAAAAAAGATGACGAATGATGAAGGAGAAAAGTTCAAATCAATAAGGTATAAAACACGACGACCCACAAATATTGAGTCGGCATCATCCTACAGTCTTGATAAACCATTTGAGTTGATAAAAGGTAACTGGACAGAAAATTTCTATATAGAAAATAAGTTGGTACATACAAGAACCTTTATTCTTTATTAGTATTTCCCTAACGCCCTGGTTCGTGTCTCCACCCTCTTCTCAGCAACATCTCCGCCACGGGACGTTGCGTAATAGATCTGATAACTGACGCAACGTCCTCGGCCTGCACACAAAATCCGGGGAGAGACGTTGCTGAAAAAAGACCTGCTTTATTTACTCCCGCTAATAACCAGCGATTCATAATTAAGTTCAAGGCCCTTATCCGTTTTGTATTGCTCACTTTGTTTTGCTGCTTCGGATTTTATTTTTTGTTTCATGGCTTCATCTGCTTTACTCAATGCCCCAACTACTGGTGCGGCAACCTCGTTCATCATCTGCCACATTTCTTCAAAATCAGCATACAATACTTTACCACTTACAGTTTGTTCCTGAATATTTTTAAAACCTGAATTTTCGAGTATGGATTTAATAAAACCCGGGGTGCCACAACGAAACATGCCTGGTGCACCGGCCGGGGGAGGCGGTAATTGCATATTTTTATTGATAACACCCATTACGTTGGTCACCCATTCATTTTTATCGCCTGTGGTCCATACCGAAGTGGCCATCAGGCCACCGCTTTTTAAAACCCTGAACATTTCGTGTGATGCAAGTTGCATATCAGGAAAAAACATGAATCCCATCCTGCAGCTTATTTTATCAAAATGATTATCCCCGTAAGGAAGTTCACAAACATCACAGGTGTTGGTGCTGTAATTTTTCAATTGTTTATGTTCCGCATTTTCCATTGCAATCACCAGCATCTGGTCTGCAAGGTCGGTACCGGTAACTTTGCCTTTATGCGCAAGCGAAGCAATGGTAAGGCCGGGTTCACCCGTGCCGCAGGCAATATCAAGTACATTGTCATCTTCTTTAATTTTCAGCGCATCTATAATCCTGTCTCCCATGGGTTTTAAAAAATTCATGGTGAAATCATCCCATTTTTTCCAACCGGGAGAAAATGCATTCCAGGTAGCTTTCTGCTGTTCCCTGATTTCTGTCAGTTTTTGTTCCATAATTTTGGTTTTAATTATTTTTTAAATGGAAAGTGAAAATTAATGCTGTCATAAATGTAAATTATATTTAGTGTTTTATATACTATTTTCCCCCCTTCTGGCAAGTGGAATCGGCTGGTTTTAAATATACCATATCTTTGTTCAACATCATTATTCAAAACCTCAGCATTGTACCGATGTATTACCGGCATTTTTTTTAATGTTAACTAAACGTACCTGATATGAAAAAGCGATTTATTCTATTATCCGCATTTTCTTTATTTTGTTTTGCATCTTTTTCGCAAAGCCTGGGCATTAATACCGACGGCTCCCCGGCGCATGCCAGTGCCTTGCTTGATGTAATGAGCACTGAAAAAGGTTTTCTCCCTCCGAGGATGACCACTACCCAGCGGGATGCGATTGCATCGCCAGCCACCGGCCTCGAAATCTATAACACTACCACCAACACCAAGAATGTATTCAATGGTACAGCCTGGATGAGCAATGTGGGACACGTCATCCAGGTGACTGTGAGCCAGTTCCCGGCCGTTGCCACTACAACCGGTTTCATTCCATTCGACAATACTATTCCACAAAGTACAGAGGGCGGCGAGTTCATGACCATTACATTCACACCTAAGTTACCTAACAGCCTGCTGATAGTGGAAGCTTACGCCAACTTCAATTGCGGTAATCCCGGCAACGACGGACCTCCAACAGGGGCGCTGTTCCAGGATAGTAATACCGGTGCTTTTGCCGCATCGTGCGGGGCTACAGCATTTGGCGGGTCGGCAAGTCAGATCAACTCCCTGTTTGTAAAAGGCTTCGTTCTGGCAACCTCACTTACTCCGCTAACATTCAGGTTCAGGGCCGGCGGATCTACTGCAGGGTGGACACATATCTTCAATGGGGCCAGCGGCGCCGGCCGTTACGGCGGCGTGTCTGCCTCGTATATCCAGGTAACGGAGGTATCGCAATAACTACATCTGGCAGCGGTTAAAGAAAAAAATAAATGCAAGGATCTCTCCTGGTTTACTTTTTACTAATAGTTATTAAAAATTGTACTGCTACTTGCGTATATTTAAACATTGTGCATCATCATCATCATAAAAATGAATTGTAATAAAATTGAAAGCAATAGTTTACACAAAATACGGCGGCCCCGAAATGCTGCAGCTCAAAGAAATAGATAAACCTTTTCCGAAGGACGATGAGGTATTGATAAAAGTTCATGCTGTATCATTAAATGATTGGGACTATGGACTGCTGCAGGGCGATTTTATAAACCGCATGATGTTCGGACTTATAAGACCGAAGAAAACAATTCTTGGCTCCGACATAGCTGGTCGCATTGAAGCAGTAGGCAAAGCAGTGAAGAAATTTAAGCCCGGCGATGAAGTGTATGGCGACCTGAGCGGACACTGGGGCGGTTTGGCCGAATATGTTTGCGCCCATGAAAATGCATTAGCCCTTAAACCTGCTGCCATGAGCTTTATTGAAGCAGCGGCGATACCGCAGGCGGCCATGCTGGCTGTGCAGGGCCTTATTGATAAAGGGCAAATTAAACCCGGGCAAAAAATTTTAATTAATGGTGCAGGCGG
>JANOVD010000265.1:0-3132 GCA_031417255.1 Chitinophagaceae bacterium | reverse complement strand
CTCCACATAAATCAATTCCGAAAAGTTTAGCATAAAAAAAATCGAATAAGTAAAAATCATATTTTTACTTATTCGATTTAAAATAGTTTTATAAAAACAACTACTTTTTCAGTGCCCTCCACGTTTATGTGCCGTTTTTCTCAAATTCATTTAAATAATATTATAGAGGGGTACAACTGCAATAATCAAATTTCATTCCCCAGTTTCCTCCGCTTAAGTTAATTCGTACGCCATTACCCCAAGCTGTTTGTGTATCAATTAGCTGGTTGGCTGAATTATACTTTTTAACAACAGCATGGGCAGCAATACAGCCACATAATTCCAAAGGAATCCTGGATATAGGAATCTGGTAAGTATAAGAAGTTACATTATTGTGTGCACTTGTATACGGAAATTGCCCTGGAATTGGGTTTCCGGGGTTATTAACAGGTATAAGCGCACACTCCCCAACATATAAATGGGTTTGCGTTAAAACCCAGCCATTGGTTGTGGTATAAGTAACAAAAATGTAATCGGCATCATTGCTTACAGTTACTGTACCTGCATTCATTGTTTGTCCGGCTACCAACGTTACTGTTGTAACTTCGCAGGGATCGCCGGATGTTCTGTTTGAAACAACAGTTTTTTCATCTGGAACTCCATAAGTAGCATATTTGGCTGCTTGTTGTGATTGAGTTGTAGACTGTTCAGGAGTTGTGTTTGGACTTAACTCGGCCTTTTTACAGGAAATAAAAGTTTGAACTGATGCAAAAAGGGATACGAATAGTAATAATTTTTTCATTGGATTAAGTTTTTTTTATGTTAAAAAATAAATATTATTTGTGAATCCTTATATCTCAAACGGTTTTATTTATCTTTTAGTATAAAAAATATAGAAATAGTTAAAATTTATATAAAATAATTACAAATAAGTGGTTTTCAAGGCCTTTTTACTTATTAAAGTCTACAGGAAAGCTGGATAAAGCCGCAATTTATTATAAAATTGCTTCAATGCCAGTAATAAATATTAATTAAAAACTGTGAATATAGATTAAAAAAATTCCGTTAACATCGCTCAAGTGCATACCATATTATGAAGAAAATTACAATAGTACTCAGGCAACCGCCGCCTAATTTTTTTGCCCCGTAACCGGCAATCAATCCTCTTACTAATTTGTTCATGTTTAATTTTTAAATGTGTTGAAAAGCATGTTTTAAACTAAAGGCTTTTGGTTATGCCGCCCAGTAAATGCTCTTTTCTTATAACAAATTGAATGCCATTATAAAACTGTGTATAACTTGGGCAATTCGCTGTAAAAAATCAAAATTTTCTATTGCTCCATTCCATTATATTTGCCCACATACTAAAACATAGATAAAACCGTGCGTTTAAAGAGTTTAGAAATCAAAGGATTTAAGAGTTTTGCCGATAAAACTGTACTCAATTTTGATGAAGGTATCACCGGGGTAATTGGCCCCAATGGCTGCGGAAAAAGCAATATTGTTGACAGCATTCGCTGGGTGATTGGAGAACATAAAATAAGTAACCTGCGCAGCGAAAACCTGGAAAGCCTTGTTTTTAACGGCAGCAAAACCCGCAGTGCCAGTGGTATTGCCGAGGTGAGCCTCACTTTTGACAATACAAAAAACCTGTTACCTACCGAGTTCAGCACTGTTACTGTAACCCGCAAATATTACAAAAGCGGCGAGAGTGAATACCGCCTGAATGATGTAGCCTGCCGCCTGAAAGATATTCATAACCTGTTTATGGATACCGGTATCAGCAACGATAGCTATGCCATTATTGAATTGGGGATGGTGGATGATATCATCAAGGATAAAGACTTTAGCCGCCGTAAAATGCTGGAACAGGCCGCCGGCATAAGCATTTACAAAACCCGTAAAAAAGAAGCCAAACTTAAATTAGATGCTGCCGAGCAGGATCTGGCACGTATTGAAGACCTTTTGTTTGAAATAAATAACCAGCTAAAAAGCCTTGAAAGCCAGGCCAAAAAAGCAGAGAAATATTTCGTGATAAAAAAAGAGTATAAGGAGGTTAGCATTGAACTGGCCAAAGCAGCACTGGAAGGTTTTAATGTAACCTACCACGACCTGAATGAAAAGCAAAAACTGGAAGTTGACAGGCGGATTGAACTGGAAACCGCTATTGCAAAAGAAGAAGCCTTGCTGGAACACGAAAAACTTGAACTGGTTCAGAAAGAGAAAGCATTGCAGACCATGCAACATGCATTTAATGAAATGCTGGATGCAGTACGCAATAAAGAGAATGAAAAGAATTTAAGCAGCCAGCGTTTGCAGTATTTAAAAGAAAGGGAAGGTGGTTTACATGAATTTTTGCAAAAAGCCGGCGGGCAGTTAAAAGGGCTTGATGAAAGTATTCAGTTTACCGGTAACCAGATTAGTGAAGATGAAATTCAATTAACACAGTTTGAAAGCAAATTAGTTGACCTGAAAAATGCGGTTGAAGAAAAACGTAAAGTATTTGATGACAAGCGCAGCCATATTGATGAGCTACGTAAACAAAACCAGGCCATACAGCGGGAGCAGTTTGAAGCGGAGAAAAAAGTTGCAGTTGCTGATACTTCTATTCAAAATTTACAACGTGCCATCGCACAAATACAGGAAGAAAAAACGCAACGCCAAAACCAGTTACAGAAATTAGAACCGGAAAAGAAAAAAAAAGAAACGGAACTGGAGCAAAAGAAAACCGACCTGCAGCAATTACAGGATCACCAGGAATTTACCAAAGAACAGATACTGCAAACGCAGAATAAAATGGAAGGTTTACGTAATGACCTGGCAACCGAAAGCCGCATATTTGACAGTAAGAAGAACGAACACGACCTGCTGAAAAGTTTGATAGACTCGATGGAAGGTTACCCGGAGAGTGTGAAATTCCTGCACAATAATTCCGACTGGAACCATACAGCGCCGCTATTAAGCGATATTATTTATGTAAAGGAAGAATACCGTGCGGCTGTTGAAAATGTATTGGAACCATACCTGAATTATTATGTAGTTAATAATCTGGAAGAAGGATTACAGGCTATACATTTACTTGATGACAATAAAAGAGGCAAAGCCAATTTCTTTTTACAGGATAAGTTTACCGATTTTGAAACCCAGGATCAA
>JANOVD010000264.1:0-3748 GCA_031417255.1 Chitinophagaceae bacterium | reverse complement strand
AATAAAAATTAAAAATGAGGATGATATTATTTTGGCAGATAAAAACATCAACAACACCCCACATGATTATATATTGGTTGATACAGATGAAAAGATCGGCGAAATCATTCCAATCCTGCAATCAGCGGTTGAAGTATGTTTTGATACTGAAACCACCGGCATTGATGCCAACGAAGCCGACCTGGTAGGCATGAGTTTTTCTGTAAAACCGGGAGAAGGATATTATATTCCTTGCCCTGCCAACAGGGAAGATTGTATTAAACTATTAAACAATTTTCAACAACTGTTCAACGATACTTCCAAAACCTGGATTGGCCAGAATATTAAATACGATATGCTGCTGCTGAAATGGTATGGCTTTGAACTGGCAGGAGATATTTTTGATACCATGCTGGCTCATTATGTAATTGAACCCGAAGGCAAACGAAATATGGATGCACTTGCCGAAAAATATTTAGGCTATGCCACGGTACACATTGAAGAACTGATAGGTAAAAAAGGAAAGGGCCAGGGAAATATGAGAGATGTAGAGCCGGAAAAAATAAAAGACTATGCTACCGAAGATGCAGACATCACCCTGCAATTAAAAAATGTTTTTCTTCCCCAACTAAAACAAAAAGAAGTAGAAAAGGTTTTTTACGAAGTGGAGAACCCGTTGGTGAAAGTGCTTACTGCCATGGAGTTTGAGGGCATACGGATTGATGAAGGTTTTTTAAATGAATATTCTAAAGAGCTGGAGAAAGAAGCTAAAACTGCAGAAGAAAGTGTTTACAAACAGGCAGGTGTCCGTTTTAATTTAGCATCGCCAAAACAACTGGGCGAAGTGTTGTTTGATAAAATGCAGATTGATCCCAAAGCAAAAAAAACCAAAACGGGCCAGTATGCAACGGGCGAAGATGTTTTATTAAAACTGGCGGCCAACAATAAAATTGTAGATGACATTTTAGTATTTCGTGAGTTTACAAAACTAAAATCAACGTATGTAGATGCGCTGCCACTGATGATCAATAAAAAAACCGGTCGTGTGCATACATCCTATGCACAGGCTGTTGCAGTTACCGGCAGGTTAAGCAGCAATAATCCTAACCTGCAAAACATTCCCATACGTACCGAAAGAGGCAGAGAAATTCGCAAAGCATTTATTCCAAGAGATAAAGACCATGTTTTAATTTCTGCCGATTACTCACAAATTGAATTACGCATTGTAGCCGCCATCAGCGGCGATGTAAATATGTGTGAAGCTTTTAAGACCGGCAAGGATATTCACAATGCCACGGCTGCAAAAGTTTTTAATGTAGCAGAAAAAGATGTAACCAAAGAAATGCGTTACAAAGCCAAGAGTGTAAACTTTGGTATTATTTATGGCCAGGGTGCATTTGGCCTTGCTGAAAACCTGGGCATCAGCCGTACCGAAGCCAAAGAAATTATTGATAATTATAAAAAACAATTCCCCAACATTCAAAAATACATGGATGATACCATTCATTTTGCACAGGAGCATGGCTATGTACAAACCTTGATGGGCCGCAAGCGCTGGCTTAAAGACATTAACAGTGCCAACTTTACGGTTCGTGCTTTTGCCGAACGCAATGCCATCAACTCACCCATTCAGGGCAGTGCAGCCGATATGATAAAACTGGCCATGATAAAAATTCATGCAGAATTCAGTAAGCATAATTTTAAAAGCAAGATGCTGTTACAGGTACATGATGAATTGGTTTTTGATGCACACAAAAATGAAATTGAAAAAATAAAACCAATCATTTTAAATTGTATGCAAACAGCTTTGGCATTGCCTAATGATGTACCAACAAGTGCTGAGATGGGCATGGGGGATAATTGGCTGGAGGCGCATTAAAGAATATTTTATGAAACCTGCTATTATTTACTGTTACGATGCCTACTGCGGCTGGTGCTATGGCTTTAGCCCGGTTATAAAAAAAATGGCTGCTGAATATAAAGACGAGCTTGATGTTGAAGTACTGAGCGGAGGCATGATGACCGGCGAACAGGCAATGCCTATCGAAAAAATTGGGCCATACATTCTTCAGGAATACAAAAGAGTAGAAGAACTTGCCGGTGTAAAATTTGGCGAAGATTATTTATGGCATATCAACAACCCCGATAAAAGTGATTGGGTGATGAACTCTGAAAAACCTGCCATTGCTTTGTGCATTTTAAAAGAATATTACCCCGAACGCCAACTTGAGTTTGCCTCCGATTTGCAATATGCTTTAAACTACGATGGCCGGGATTTAGATGATGATGAAGCCTACCGGCACCTGCTGGATAAATACAATGTACAGCCCGAAGCTTTTTACAACAAACTAAATGCTGCTGAATACAGGGAAATGGCTTACTACGAATTTGCTTTAATGAAACAGTTGCAGGTTAATGGCTATCCTTCAGTATTTATTCAAACTGCCGAAACAAAATTTGTAATGGTGGCAAGGGGCTATACGGCATATGAAGACCTGAAACTTAGAATTGAAAATGTGCTTAAAGAAGCTGTTCAATAACCACATTGCCGTTCATAAATTTTACTTGCATTAATAAAAGCCAAATTGTATTTTGTAAAAAAATAATTAAACATGAAACACTTTACACTTGCACTTTGTGCCTCATCAATCCTGTTTTTTGCCTGCAATAATAATGGTGAAAAAACCGATGCCATTGCAACAGACTCAACAAAAATGACCGAACAACCGGTTGCCAAAGATGCTGCGCCGGCGGCTATGCCCGATTCTGCAGCTATGATGAAAGCCTGGATGGATTTTGCAACGCCCGGCGCCATGCATAAATGGTTGGAAAAAACCAACGGCACCTGGGAAGCTGAAGTAAGCAGCTGGATGGCACCAGATGCCCCACCAATGAAATCCAAAGCGGTTAATGTACAAAGCTCAACCATGGGCGGAAGGTATGTTATCGGAAAATTTACCGGCACCATGATGGGCCAGCCATTTGAAGGTATGAGCACTATGGGTTACGATAATGCAAAGAAAATGTTTACCAGTACCTGGGTTGATAATATGGGCACCGGTATTGTACATATGACCGGCACGTATGATGAAGTTGCAAAAATACTGAACTTGAAAGGCCATCAAACAGACCCTATGACCGGCAAGGACAGCGATATGAGAGAAGAGATGAAAATGATTGATGATAATACTTATACTATGACCATGTATGGTGCAGGTATGGATGGAAAGGAAATGAAATTTATGGAAGGAACTTTTAAAAAGAAGAAGTAATATAGTTTTAAAAAAAGTCCGGGAGCTCCGGACTTTTTTTATTTGATATGTTTTCTATTAGCGCTTCAAATTTTTTTCATACATCTCTATCCATTTTTCCACCGTTATTTTACTGCACAATTCTCCAATTAATTTAAAAGGAATGTTCTCCGGTTTTTTAAACCGCATACAGCTTTTACCCATATCTAATTTTCCCAAATCCGTTTTTGCATATTCGTCTGTAAACCATTTCAGCAGTTTGGTATCTGTGTATATACCCATGTGATAAAAGTTAATGCTGTTTTTTTGCGAAGCCATGCCTGCAAAAGGCAATGGGTCTTTTGGGTTGCAGTGATATCCTGCCGGATAAATGGAATGTGGTACACAATAGCCCATCATGCCATAGCCCATAACTTCTTTAAACCCTTTGGGTAAATTTTTTTTAATTACGCTACGTAGTTTGTTCATTTCTTCCTGCCTTTCGGGCGGCACTTCTGATAAGTACTGGTCAACAGTTG
>JANOVD010000263.1:0-7150 GCA_031417255.1 Chitinophagaceae bacterium | reverse complement strand
ATTTGAGGACGTACAGCACCCCCCGGGCCACCGGTAACGGTTTCATTTGTTCCCTTTTTCACGGTCGAAACGTTTGATAACAAATACCTGGTTGTTGGGATCTTTATTGTACTGGAAAAAGCCACCGGGGTACATGTCTTCGCTGTAATAAACATATTTGCCGTCGGGAGAAAATACTGGTTCATTCACATCCTGCTGATCGTTTTTACGAACAGTAAGTTGCAGTCCGCCGCCGCCGCTGATATGGTACAGCCACATTTCGCCTGCACCAAGCGAACGGGTGCTGGTAAAGTGTTTACGGGCTACAATGTACTCTCCATCGGGGCTCCAGGCTGCGTTGTTTAATAAACGAAAACTTTCTTTGGTTACCTGTGTGGCTTTGCTGCCATCCCTGTTCATCACCCATATATTATCGCCGCCACCGGCATCAGATGTAAACAATATTTTTTTACCATCCGGACTAAAGCGTGGCTGCACTTCAAATGCATGGCCACCCCGTAAAACAGTTGCATTGCCTCCGGCAGCAGGCATGGTATAAATATCGCCCAGCAGATCAAAAATAATTTCTTTGCCATCGGGCGATACATCTACATTCATCCAGGTGCCTTCGCTGGTTGTAAAGTTTACTTCTTTGTAATTTCCTTCGGGATTGTTTACATCCCATTTTTTGGGATCTTTTTTATCCTGAGCACTCAGTGTGTAAAATGTAAAACAAGCAATAAGCAGCAGCAATGGTTTTTTAATGATCATACTTTTAGTATTTTAACTGAAAGTTAATGAATACCTGAAAGAAATTGTATAGAATTACTTATTCCATTACTTGCAGTGAAAAACCTTTTTGTTGTTAATTGCATGTAAAATCAGAATTGAATCTTTATGTGCCGGTTATTTCAGTTCAAAGTGCATCCAATCCCTGTTTTGTTCCCTGCCTAATCCTACAAAACCATGTTTATAAAATATATCAATCATCGCCTTGTATTCAGGCCTGGCAAAACGTGCTGTTTTACTGCTTTCCTTTAATGTGTTACGTGCAGGATCCAGATCAATTGCCGTGCCCCAACTGTGCTTACTTAAATAGGTAGCTGCCAGTTTTGAATTTTTTGCCTTGAGCGCCGCTTCATATTTTTTTTCGGTGCCACGCATGGGGCGGAAATTAACACAACCGCCAAACAGGTCGATGCTAAGAGATCGTATTTTATCAATACCGTACACTGCAAGTAAATCATTATATACATTCATAAAAGCATTGGCAGCTAATTTATGGCACTGCATGCGTGAAGTTATTTTTGATGGATCCCAGGCAATACGCATTGGATAGGGTAATGTGATTACAGTAAAATTGTCGGGATTACCGGCTTCGCCAAATATGGTTACCATTTGCAAATTGTTCAGCATAAATTAAAGTTTTAGAGTTATTGATAAGATGAATGGCTTATTATAAGGATATATAATTTTAAGACAGGATTTTTATAAAGGGTATTTACCCATACAATGTTTTACTAACATACTATTTTCTTTCCTGGTATCCAAATGAAATTATTTATGTAAGTTTTTAGCCCTAAGGTTCTACTGATTTTAGGTTAACATGGGAGAACTTTGCTGAATGGTTTAAGGGTAGGGGATTCAATGCCAAAAAATATTTGGGTTTTTTCAAATAAACTGTAAAATCAAACGTTATATCTTTAATAATACCTTTTAAAAACCAACTCTATGAAACACTTTTTACCTCTTATGGTAGCTATATGCTGCCCTATTTTCGTCTTTTGCCAGGATATTGCCGGCCTCTGGAAAGGAACCATGTATAACGATAGTACCCAGCAATCCCTAGAATATGAAATTGTTATAACTAAATACAAAGGAAAGTTTACAGGCTACTCACACACATCGTTTGTTCAAAATGGTACAAAATATTATGGTATTAAAAAAATAAATGTACGGGTGGCCAAAGATGGCAAAATAGTGATGCAGGATGCAAAACTGATAGAAAATAATTTTACAGAAACACCTAATAAGAATGTAATACAGTTAAATGTGCTTGACCTTGCCAATAGTGGAGATGAAACATTCCTGGATGGGCGTTTTGTTACCAACCGGCACAAAGATCACCAGGCATTTACAGGCCGTTTAAGTATAAAAAAGGTAAATCCGTTAAGCCAGAGCGACCTGATGCTGTACCTGCAAAAGAATACCGAAGATTTTACTGTAGCAAAATAAGCCAGTAACATAAACCGATTTATAAAAATGAGGGCCGGATAAAAATCCAGCCCCGTTTTATTTCCAATATCCTATGAAAAACCGATGTAAAAATAAGCGCATATTATTTGCCGGTTATTACATAATTTAACTAAAAGGTTACATAATTTACAGTTACTCCACATTGGTTACATTTTTATCTGCCTGCAGGATTATTTTTTTTATCAGCACTATCTGCCCCAAATGGTAATGACAATGCTCTATGATGCCGTGAATATTGCGGTAATAATTTCCATATTTTTTATCCGAAAAGTCTTCCCAAAGTTTATGTTCGGGCAACTGTTCAACCAGGGCGGCAAAGTTTTCAGCATCGACCCAAACCTTATCCAGCAAATTTTCCCAATCCTGTTGCGACAGGATAGGAGGAAGGTTAAAACTATATTTATCGTGGGCACTGAGGGGTTCTCCCTGCAAAACCTGAAGCACTACATTTACAAAATAATTTGTATGGTAAACCAGGGCCGCAATGGTATTAAACCCATAAACCAGTGTTGTGGCCTGCTGCCAGGTAACATCTGCCAAGTTATCTTTCAGGTTCGATGAGGTCCAGTTTTCTCCAAAATGAATATCTCTGATGTGTTTTGCTATTTGGGTGGTTAAGCTCATATTCCTTACTGGTTAGTCTGTTAATGTAAATCCCTTAATGGCTTTAGGCGTTTCATAATCGTAGAAGGTAATATAGATTTTTACTTTTTGCTTCTTATTACTTTCATCCCTGTAAGTGATTTCATAAATATCCAGCATACCTCCTCCAAACATTGCATATGGAGATGTGGTGTTATACGGGCAGCAACTTCCTTTTCTTTCATAACTCACTTTTTTACCCTGTGCATCACGCAACGATTCTAAATATTTTCTTTGATCTTCAGGACGGCCCCCACCAACTTTAACAGGCAGTTGAGTAATGAAGCCATAAAGCTGTGCGCTATCAACCTGATTTGCTGAGGCGGTGTTGGCTGCAACTAATGTTGTATCAGCATTGTTTTGAGCCGATACATTACAAACCACAAAAATAAATACGGTAAATAAAATCATCTTTTTCATAAACGGCTGGTTTTTGATAGTGCTTTCTATGCCATGGTTTTTGTTTTCACAAATCACTTTTTTTTATGCTTTCATTTGAAAAATAATATCTAATTGAACAGAAGCTCCAAAAGGTATTTGCGCCACACCGGTTGCTGTACGGGCATGCTGCCCATTTTCTTTAAACAGTTCAATCAATAAATCAGAAGCACCATCAATAACTTTCGGTTGCTCTGTAAAACCTGCAGCCGAACGTACAAACCCGGTTAGTTTTAAAACGCCTGCAATCATATCCAGATCTTTAATGTCCTGCCTGATGATTGCTAAAATCATTAAAACTGTATCCCGGGCAGCTTCATTGGCTTTTTGCAACGAAACTTCTGTGCCTACCTCACCAATGCATTCACTCACACGGGCAGATGCAAAAAGTATTTCTCCGGTTCTTTTGCTTCCCAAATAATTACCCACCGGGGGCTTTGGTTGGGGTAATGATAGTCCGAGTTCTGTTAACCTTTTTTCTATAATGCTCATTTTTAAAAGTGTTTAAATTTTAATTGTATACAACTAAATGAAACTGTCTGTTTACAAGCGGGGTTAAATTTATAAATAAAAAATGATCGTTTAATATTTTTAAACCATACAACAATTATATATACACCATTATCAAATTATTTAAAATCAAATAAATATCTATTATACAGAGTAATTAATCGATTACGCAACGTCCAGTACCGGAGACGTTGCTGCGAAAAAATAGACGGGGGCCTTGCCCTGAAAGGGCAGTATATATCAACATATAGTGAAGCTATATGGCGTACATAAAGTAGTAAAACAAGCCCTGAAAGGGCGTAATAAACTGTTTCGCCCTTTTTCGCAGGATGCTGTGCACAGGGCTTTCATTGCTTATACTGGTAGTTATTGAAAATCAAAAAGTGTATGTTGGCTTTTTTGCAGCCACATTGCGTAGCTAATTTGGAATACACCCGGTGGGAGAGCTGAACACCAACAAGTGCTAAATTTTATTAACTTTGATATACAAAATAAGCAACAGAACATTTATGATCATGCAGAACAAAAGACTTATCATCATTGTGTTAATAGTGGTGTTTCTATTACTCATACCATTAATAGCGATGCAGTTCACAGATGAAGTGAACTGGACGCTGTTCGATTTTGTTGTGGCAGGCGTTTTACTGCTTGGCACCGGCCTCATGTGTGAGCTTGTATTGAGGAAGGTAAAAAAGATCAGGTACCGTATCGCTATCTGTGCAGCTCTTCTGGCAGCACTTTTCCTCGTTTGGCTGGAACTTGCAGTAGGGATTTTTGGGTCACCGCTTGCCGGACAGTAGACAGAAAAAGAATGAAAGAAGACAGCAGGAATGAAAGATATTTATTTTTTAGTACGCTGATGGTTTTTTACTCTGTTCATGTTGGCGGTATTTGTTTTTGTTAGTCACTTTCACCCATTATATTTTGGGTCATAATCTACCATCCATTGTATACCATACTTGTCTGCAAACATTCCAAAGTAAGTACCCCAGGGACTTTCTGCTATTGGCATTTCTACTGCTCCACCAGCCGAAAGTTCATTAAATAATTTGTCTGCTTCTTCTTTACTTTCTGCACTTATTGAAATAGTGTATCTGTTGCCAGTAATTAAATCCTGCTCCATAAATTGTTCTGCCACATCACTTGCCATAAGTATGTCCGATTTTCCAATTGGCAAAGCAATATGTAGTATTTTGTTGGCTTCACTTTCTGAAATTGGATTATTGGGGTTGGCCGGTAAATCTTTTAATCGCATAATTTTAGCGAATTCACCACCAAAAACCGATTTGTAAAAATCAAATGCTTCTTGTGTATTTCCTTTGAAGAGTATATGTGGATTTATTTGTGCCATTTTATTGTATTTTTTGTGTGTTAAACTTGTTTCTATTTTTTTACATTGTTAATCGGAGTGTGTAGTTATACAATTACCGCAACAAGTAAATATACACTACTCCGGTACAGTTTTCTATTGATTTTCAATATAAAAATAAAAAAATCTCAACTCTTTAAAAACCCCAGCTCATACACCTGTGGCTGCAGCTTTTCTGTTAGCGCTTTGTATGCATCTTCAAATGGTTTAAAGCTGATGGGGGGCACATCGCCGCTGGCATTGCGGGCCTGCAGGGCTTTGCGTATTTGGTACCAGCCCACATCGGGCCGGTTTAGTTTTAATTCGTCACGTACAGTATGTACATTGGTATGGGCAAAATAAGCCTGCCATAGTTTTTTACCTTCAATCAATACAGCCTCCCCTAACCTCCCGTCAGGCCGGGACAGGCTCTCCCGAGGAGGGGGATTATCGGCAAGGTATCTTACCATAAAATCACTTTCAAAACGCCCCGGTGCATTTACTTCGGCTTCGGTAAAAGGTATAAAATGATTTACTATGCTCCATGTTTTGCCGTTCCATTGCAGATCGTTGGCGCTGGCAGTTAAATTGCTGCCATTAAACAACATCCATATTAAACAATCATTTTTAAATTCGTCTGTTAATGGTTCTGTTGGTTGAAGAAATTGATCACGGTCGTTGAGCCAAGTTGCTTTAACTAATCTTCTTACAGAAAAAACGATTGCAATTTGCCAAAGATTTTCTGGATTAATAAAATAGCCTCTTGCACTTCCATACCCTGATGAAAATATTACTGTTTGTATTCCTGCATGTTGCAAATCATTTCCCCCACTCAACATATATCCAATTGCTCTATCAGACCATTTTGTTCCTCGAAGATCTTTAGTTGCTGTGGCTGGAACAACTGCATTTTTCAATGGTACTACATCTTGCTTATTTGTTTTGGGTCTGATAATCCAATTTGTCAAAAGATTTTCATTAGGCAAATTGTAAAATGATTTTTCCCCTATTGCATTTGCATTTCTATCTAAAACTTCAACTGAAATTTCGGATATGGGAGTTTGGTTAATAAGTTTTTGATTTGTTTTCCATATTAAAAACCCAATAGGAAAATCTCCTTTCAAACCATCAAATGCTTTACTATGAACTACGAATCCTCCAGAAAAATTAGCTGACCATTTGTTTCTGAAAATATCAAGTGTTGGTGCACTTACATATTTCAATGTACTAAACATTGCCAATGTTGCATTTGGAATTTCCTTTGCTATTCTTACCACAAATTGAGTATATAGTTCATTACTAGCTTTGCCATATTCATCCATAGCGGTATTGGCAAACTTAGTTTTTGCCACTCCCATTTTGTTATCTGAATTCTCACCACCCGCAGTATTATCTGCTACGGTAGATTCCGCATATGGCGGATTAATCAACACCAATATCTTCTTACCATCGGCTATTGCTTTGCGTAATTCTGCCGGTATTTTATTGGTAAGGGTATAATCTATTTCTCCATCATCGGTTATATCATCATTTAAATAATCGTATTGAAAGCGCTGTGCAGCCACGCAGGTTTTGGTGGCTAGCATTACATCAACATCGGCCTGGTCTAACGTGCTCATGTATATATTACGTGGGTTGCTGTGCTTTACCTCCAGGTTGCCCACACCGCAGCACATATCCCAAACTATATAATCTTTTTGCCAGTTGCGGCCCAGCGTTTCGGTTAGTTTATCGTAAGCCTTATCAACCACTGCAAGAGGTGTGTAGTAGGCGCCTTTAAAGCTGCGTTCATCCAACGGTATTAAACTATCACGCCGCTCAAGCAAATAATTGCGGTATTCTGCTTTGGGTGGTTTGTGGTAAATGGCCCAAAACTGGCGGTAACCTTCTTTATTACCCAGCTCGTAAATTTTGCCTGCTAAACTAAATACGGGTGCAGCATTTTTATGCATTAGTGCCGCTGTTAAATTATCGTGT
>JANOVD010000262.1:0-1574 GCA_031417255.1 Chitinophagaceae bacterium | reverse complement strand
ACTATACATTGCCGCTGACTAAATTTCAATTTGTAATTGCACCATTATATGCAACAAAAAGCAAACAGGTTAAGGGTATTGGCAGATTGAGCTACAGCCTCTATCCCGGTAACAACGGACAAAAATTTGAACTGGCGCTTGCCGGCGCAACTTTCTCAGGCGATAATTTTACCGATTCAACGGGCACAACCAATAGCCAGCGATTTTCAAAAATAGTGCCGTCGCTTAAATTTGTTTTTGCCAATAAAAATCCAAGAAGCAGCATAACAAAATTTATACAATGGAAAACTTTTTTAATTAACGAACAGGGTTTGTTGTTTACCAGAGATACCGTAAACCAGGTTGATGTAATTACTTATCCAACCAAAAGCAGGTATGTAAACCAATTGCAGTTTGTAATTGAAAATAACCGGGTGCTGTATCCTTACAGAGGCGCACTTCAGATTGAGCAAGGAGAAGGTTTTGCCAGGCTTGCATTTACCGGTAACTATTATTTCAATTATGTAAAATCGGGCGGTATGAATGTGAGGGTGTTTGCCGGTAAATTTTTCTACCTCGGCGATAAAACTTTTATCAAACAGTTTGAAACCGACCGCTACCACCTGAACATGACAGGGCCAAAAGGTTACGAAGATTATACCTACAGCAATTATTTTGTGGGCCGCAATGAGTTTGATAAATTCTCAACCCAGCAGATCATGATAAGAGATGGTGGTTTTAAAGTACGCACCGATTTTTTAAGCAATAAGATCGGAAAAACAGACGACTGGCTGGCGGCAGCTAATTTTACAACAACCATTCCCAACTCTATCAACCCATTGGCTGTATTGCCTTTTAAGCTGCCCATCAAAGTATTTGTTGATATTGGCACTTATGCCGATGCCTGGAAAAAAAATTCATCAACCGGCAGGTTTATTTATGATGCAGGACTGCAATTATCTTTATTCAACAATATTGTAAATATTTATGTGCCGCTTTTCTACAGCAAGGTGTACAAAGATTATTTTAAATCAACCATCCCCGAAAAAAGGTTTTTGAAAAACATTGCTTTCAGCATCGACCTGCAAAATATCAGCCTGAAAAAAATAATTCCGCAAATACCATTTTGATTGTGGGAATTAATTATCTCACATATCAACAGATTGACAAAAATAAGTGGGATGCCTGCATTGATAATGCTGACAATGGTTTGATATATGCTTATTCTTTTTACCTGGATGCCATGGCAAAAAACTGGGAAGCTTTGGTGCTGAACGATTATGAAGCCGTAATGCCGCTTACCTGGAACAAAAAATACAGCATTCATTATTTATACCAGCCGCCGTTTACAGCCTGCCTGGGTGTGTTTGGTAGATTAAAACCCCGTCAGCCGTTTTTAACGCTGACGGCGGTTGTTCCGGGTCAGCTTACTGCTGAAACCATCAATGCTTTTTTACATGCTGTTCCCTCAAAATATAAATACTGGGATATTTATTTTAACCCCGGCAATCTTTTTAAGCTACCCAATTTTGACCTTTACCAAAGAATGAATTATGTTTTAAACCTGAACAAGCCTTATGAAAACCTGTATGGTG
>JANOVD010000261.1:0-4521 GCA_031417255.1 Chitinophagaceae bacterium | reverse complement strand
CCTTATCCTCTTGCCCCTTGTTTGCATTTTTCTTATCATCCGGATAAAAAATATGCAGATCATCATTCGACAAAATTGCTTTGTAACCGCTATAGGCGCCAGAGATATTATCCTTTGTGACCTGG
Source organism: Chitinophagaceae bacterium (assembly GCA_031417255.1). Classification (GTDB taxonomy): domain Bacteria; phylum Bacteroidota; class Bacteroidia; order Chitinophagales; family Chitinophagaceae; genus Ferruginibacter. The sequence continues at coordinate 4,396 of JANOVD010000261.1, read as the reverse complement.
TGTTTGAACAAGGGTTTTTGCCAGGCAAGTTTTTTTTCTTTATTGTAATATTGTACCAGTATATTGTCATCTATGTAGGTGGATCTTGAGTCTCCCTTGGTATTAGTCTTACTTTCTATCCATTCGTATTGCCATACAACATAACAGCCCCCCGCTGATGTAGGTAATATATCCCTGATCCGCAACGTATTGATTGCTCCTTTTTTATCTACTTTCTTTTCACTCTCAAAATTGTACATCATTTCAGTAGTCAACTGGCGGTTGTGTATTGTTTCCAACTGGCCGGCATCGTTGAAAGTTCCAATAAAAGCTGCATTTACGTAAAAACTTTCATTACTGCCCTCATCGCCCTGGTAACCCACAGTACTTAAAAACACTTTACCGGAAACATCCTGAAAAAGGTCAATATCGATAACCTTAAATCCTTTGGTAAACTCCTTGGTGTACACTTTTTTGTAGGCAGGGTCGCTAAGTTTGAATTGATATATTGAGTAACGTTCAGGTGCATCTTCGTCGGTACAAGGGCGGGAAATCACATAAACAAACCCGTTTTTATCTTTTATAATTTCTTCTATACGGGGGTACCTGACGCCCGATGCCTTACCTTCTTTGTAAGGTATTTTATAATCCAATGTAGTAGTTGCTTTGAGATTCTCATCCCATTCGCTAATCGTTAATATACTGTTTTCCTTATCTTCTGTTTTAGTAATAAAAGCAGAAATGATGGAACGACCATCATATGCAGGAGCAACTTTGTAACTTCCTGTTGCAAACATAAGATCAACGTTTTTCTTCTCCCGTTTGGCCGCCAGCCCTATAAAACCTATATCACGTATTCTTGATTTGCTGATATCTGATTTCTGAAAAGGTTCAAAAGCTTTTACCGTACTGCCATCCTTTGTTTGCTGCACAGTAGAATATACGGTGTATACATCGTCGCCATCGCCGTCAAGATAAAATGAGTATAGTTTATTCTTTAAAATGAAATTCGGGCCTGCATAATACTCTTTGCCTTTGCCATCAGGCACAATAGGATTAAAATTGGCATCGCTGGTTACACCAAAGGTTGAGACATCAACGGTTTGTAAATAAACGGATTGTTTTGAACGTACTACTGCATCTCCTATATCACGCTCCAGGATATAATACTCTTTTCCCGGGTTATAAGGGAACTGGAGAACACTGCGGGGATTATTTCCTTTTGGAGTTACAGTGTTAGGCGCCCATTCTATACTTTGTGAAAAGACTGTGAATGTAAGCAAGCTTAATAAGCAGGTAGTTTGTACGTATCTCATCTGTATGGTTTGATTATTATAAAGATAGATTGTTTATTGAGGCTCTTTAACAAAATCAATAGAATGATCAATTAGTCTTTTATCTTTTCGTGCAATAAAATCTTCTTTGGCAAGCAGGATATTTGTTTCGACATCAGAAACATACAATTCCAAAGTTGGTTTAAACCCATCCAGGTCAAATGCAGCATATCCAATTAACTGGTTTGCTTTTACCATGTCGCCGGTTTTTAAAGTTGTGGAGCCAAGATTTGAATAGGTATAATAGATATTATCCTTTTCGATGATCATAACTTTCATGTGATCCATTTTTGCGATCATGTTCACTTTCCCTCCCTCAACAGCATATACCGAACTATCATTTGAACTAAAACTAAGATATTGCCCCATGGCTTTATCTGTTATCTCCGCATCATTCATCGGCGCAACATATTTATTAAAAGCATTGCCTCCTATCGCTTCCAGTAAAGCCTTTTCAAAATCGGCTGCCCCCAACTGGTCTTCAACAAATTTTTTATAGCCCGTTTTGTTGTTTACAATAATAGTTGCCGGTATAGCGCCACTCCACTTATCATCAATCATCGGACAAAAACGATCGGCATTGGTTTCGTTAAGCCAAACATGGTTGGTATTGTATTTATACTTTTTAATAAAGGCAGGCAGTTTAACCGGTAAATAAGATGGCAGGTCTAAACTCACCAGCAGCAGTTTTACTTTTTGTGATTTATACTTATCAACCAATCTTATAAAATCAGGAATTTCTTCGTTACAGGGTTTACAAAAGGTTGCCCAAAAACTAACCACGTACACCGTATCGTTTTTGGCCGAGAAGGATTTAACCACATCCTCTATCTTCCATTTGGCAATAGTTTGGCTGTTGGCAACCATTACAAAAATCATCAGCGTAAAAACAAATGTCAATTTTTTATTCATGCTTAAAAATACACAGAAATGCCGAAGCTCAGCCCTCAAAAAAAGTTAAATCTGTTTATCATCTTATTTTCTGTCATGTCGACGATAGGAGACATCTGATAATAGTAACAAATAGATTTCTCTCCCGATAGCCATCGGGATCGAAATGACAAAACCTTGTATTAAATTAGCTTTTGGCTAATCCCCGCTTTCAGTTTAAATTTGCACCCTGCCTGCACAAAAAGCAGGCTCTACAACAATCTAAAATCGACAATCTAAAATCTAAAATTATAAAAATGGCATACGACGTAATAGTTCTCGGTAGCGGCCCCGGTGGTTATCCTGCAGCAATAAGGGCAAGTCAGCTTGGTAAAAAAGTGGCAATTGTAGAACGTGAAAGCCTCGGCGGCATTTGCCTTAACTGGGGATGTATTCCCACCAAGGCATTATTAAAAAGCGCCCAGGTATATGAATATGCAAAACATGCAAACAGTTATGGTATTAATGTAGAAAACCCATCTGCCAATTTTGGCGGCGTTATCACCCGCAGCCGTGGTGTGGCCGATAAAATGAGCAAGGGTATTCAGTTTTTAATGAAGAAGAATAAGATAGATGTCATCATGGGCAATGGCAAACTGATTGCCGCCAATAAACTGGAAGTAACGGCAGCCGATGGCAGCAAACAAATTGTTGAAGCAAAAAATATAATCATCGCCACAGGCGGCCGGGCACGTGAATTACCAAGCATGCCTATTGATGGTAAAAAAATTGTTGGCTACCGTGAAGCGATGGTATTACCCAATCAACCCAAGAGCATGATCGTTTGTGGCAGCGGGGCAATCGGCAGCGAGTTTGCATATTTCTACAACAGCATGGGTACAAAAGTTACTATGGTAGAGTTTATGCCGAGATTAGTTCCGGTTGAAGATGACGACATCAGCAAGGAACTGGAAAAGAATTTTAAAAAACAAGGCATGACCATTATGACCAGTGCCGAAATTACCAAAGTTGATACAAGCGGAGATGGCGTAAAAGCAATGGTTAAAACAGCCGATGGCGAAGTGGTTTTAGAAGCCGATATTTTATTAAGCGCCGTTGGTGTTGTTGCCAATATTGATAACATGGGGCTTGAAGAACTGGGTATTAAAACCGACAAAGGAAAGATTACTGTTGATGCAAACGGACAAACCAATGTACCGGGCATTTATGCCATTGGCGATTGCACACCGGGGCAGGCGCTTGCACATGTTGCCAGCAAAGAAGGCATCAATGCAGCTGAACATTTAAGCGGCCACCACCCCGAGCCCATGGATTATAACAATATACCCGGCTGTACTTATTGCAGTCCCGAAATTGCCAGTGTAGGTTACACCGAAAAAGCGGCCAAGGATGCCGGTTACGAACTGAAGGTTGGTAAGTTTCCGTTTGTAGCCAGTGGTAAGGCAGTAGCTGCCGGCTCCACCGAAGGTTTTGTAAAAGTTATTTACGATGCCAAATACGGCGAATTTTTAGGATGCCATATTATTGGCGCCGGTGTAACAGATATGATTGCCGAAGCCGTTGTTGCCCGTAAGCTTGAAACCACCGCACATGAAATATTAAATGCAGTACACCCTCACCCAACCATGAGCGAAGCTTTGAAAGAAGCCACAGCAGTAGCTTATGGCGAGGCAACGGATATTTAAACAATCCTGAGCGGAGTCGAAGGAGCGTACACTGAAACACCGAGCGAAGTTGAGGTGTGATTCATGAAAACGAAAAATCTCAACTATATTTTAAATCACATCTGCCGGTTGTCGGATGGGATGTTTTCTTGTCCTCGGTAGTTTTAACGAAGGAGGATTATGGGCCATGGTTTTGTACTGCTATTAAGCTGCTGTGGCCCCGATAGCTATTGGGGGAGCACTCTTGTACAGTATAACTTTATTCAGCATTGAGCGAATCCGAAATGTTATCGAAGCGAATTAATTGCTAAACAAATTAAAAAAATTTATACATTGCATTGGTGCAATATTCTTTGTTCAGATTTACATTGAAAATCAATGTAAAATTGTACAAGGAGTTGCACAAATACAAATGTTGTACTATTTAAGCTAAAGAAAGTATTGATACCCTCCAATATAATTTTAATGCAAAGATACCAATGAAAGCAAATGTGTTTTTATTAAATTATAATGCTCCCAGGGAATAAA
>JANOVD010000260.1:0-7774 GCA_031417255.1 Chitinophagaceae bacterium | reverse complement strand
ACAGCATATGCTACGGCGCTGGTAAGGCGGATGCACACGGTGCCATCCGATTATGACAATCCGGCGAGCAGCTATACTGTCCGTATATACTATCTACCAGCGGATACAAGTTTTGCTATTGCTCAAGCCCTGCTTGCAGCGCAAGCCATTGATCCTGCTGCGGTATCTACTCCGGGCAAGTGGTTCAAATACGAAGGCACTGCTTCGGCTGCAGCCATTGCCCAGGTAGGCACATCGGCAGGCTTTGGTAGCGGTACACGAACATTTCTAACGCCATCGGCCAGCGGAACAGAAACAGGAGTGAGCTATGTAGAGTTCAGTGGCATTACCTCATTCAGCACTTTTGGCTTTATGGGAGCAGCCGGTACAATAGGAATTGTATTGCCAATTACCTTAACCCGGTTTGATGCTACGGTTAATAATTGTACCGTAACTTTAAAATGGGCATCGGCTACTGAAGAAAATTTTTCGGAATATCAGGTGCAGCACTCTTCTAATGGGGTTGACTTCGGCAACATAAGTATAGTAAGAGGTACAGGCAGTAATAGCCAATACAGCTTTAGCCACCAGCCGGGTAATGGCCGGGCTTATTATCGGTTGCGCAGTGTGGATTTAAATGGCAACTTCAGCTTTAGTAAAGTGGTGGTAATTACCAATGCCTGTAACGGAAAGAGAAGTATATTACTAAGCCCTAACCCGGTATTGGGATCCAGTATGCAGTTAAGTATTAATGGTTTTGGAAGTGTAATCAAGGGGATATTGTACAATTCCATTGGGCAACAAATAATAGCATACCGGCTGGAAAATGGCAGCAATACACTTGCCGCAGGTAAACTGGCTACCGGTGTGTATTGTTTGCTGGTAATGGATGAAAATGGAGGAAGAGAAGCGATAAAAGTAATGATAAGTAAATAACATAAAGCTTCAATGGGTGCATGTAATACTGAAAAAATTCATTGACATCGAAGTGAGTGCATCGCAGGTTTATCTGCTAACAGGTTGTTATGGCAAATCGGCTGAAAAAAAAGTGAATAATTGCCGGTCGCTGGAACCTGTAAAGAAAGAAGAAGTGCTTTATGAAAAAGCAGCCGGTTCTATGTTGTTAACCCATGACGAAGACTGGATGGAAGTGAAGGTGGGCAGGATATTTACAAGCGGTTCTTTTATTGATCCCAATGGAAAGGCAGGCTGGATAAGGCATTTGCTATATGTAGCCCATTGGGGGAACAGCAAAAATTTTACCAGGCAAATGAACCCTTTGCCCTGTACACCGCCGCGGATTGTTATAATTTAGCAGCCATTAACTGATTTTTAAAAACATAAAATAATTTCCCCGCTAAAAAAATAAATTGATATGAATAATATGCTATCCGGTTTAATACCAACCGAATTGTGGCAAAATTTTGCATCCCTGAATGCTATTCCCCGGGCATCAAAAAAAGAGGAAACCATTATTCAATTCATGATTGACTTTGGGGAAAAGCTGAATCTGCAAACTTACAAAGATGATATTGGCAATGTGATCATCAAAAAACCTGCGTCAGCGGGCATGGAAAATAAACAAACCGTTTGTTTACAAAGCCACCTGGATATGGTGCATCAAAAAAACGGCGATACTGTTTTTGATTTTGCAACAGAGGGCATCAATATGTTTGTAGAAGATGATTGGGTAAAGGCCAAAGGCACTACGCTGGGTGCTGATAATGGTATTGGCGTTGCCTCCATCATGACGATACTTGCATCTGATTCTATTCCGCATCCCTCCCTGGAAGCGCTTTTTACCATTGATGAAGAAACCGGTATGTCGGGTGCACTTGGTTTAAAAGGCGGATTGCTTGATGCTGAAATTTTATTGAATTTAGATACAGAAGATGATGATGAACTAACCATTGGCTGTGCAGGTGGTATAGATGTAAGCGCTGGTGGAAACTATGAAACGGAAAAAACAAAGACAGGTGTTACAGGTTATCGGCTTACGGTAAAAGGTTTAACCGGCGGCCATTCCGGTATGGATATTTATAAAGGCAGGGGCAATGCCAATAAATTAATGAACCGTATTTTATTAAATGCTGCAGAAAAATTTGCTGTAGAAATTAGTGCCATTGACGGCGGTGGTTTGCGTAATGCAATTCCGAGAGAATCGTTTGCCGATATAACTGTTCCTGCTGAAAATGCCGATGCTTTTAATGCGTTGATAAAGGCAGAAGAACTGGTTTTGCAAAACGAATATCAAAGTACCGATCCCAATCTAAATATCAGCATTGAAAAAATTGATACACCGGAAACAGTCTTGGCTGCTGACTTTCAATATAAATTATTAAGAACGGTTGCTGCCTGTCCCAATGGTATTTACCGCATGAGTCCTGCAATAAGTGGATTGGTGCAAACATCAAATAACCTGGCAAGGGTGCTTGTTAAAGATGGGTCACTCAGCATTTTATGTTTAACCCGCAGTTCGGTTAACAGCGAAAAAATGGATCTTGCTAAAACCATCTGTAATAATTTTGAACTGGCAGGCGCAACACCATCCTTTGGCGGCTCATACCCGGGCTGGGCACCAAAACCCGAAGCACCTATTGTAAAACTGATGAGTGATTTGTATAAAGAGATGTTTAAAACCGATGCTCATGTTAATGCCATACATGCCGGGCTGGAATGCGGTATTCTGGGCACCAATTATCCCAACATGCAGATGATATCATTCGGACCAAATATCAGGGGCGCACATTCACCCGATGAAAAAGTGCAGATCAGTTCGGTACAAAAATACTGGCCTTATTTACTGGAAACTTTAAAGCGTATACCGGAGAAACTGTGATTGAAATCAGTTTTGTAAAATATTTCTCTTTGCGAAAGTCATGAGCAATGCACCTGTAAATAAAGCCAATGCAGCACCGAGCAACAGTTCATTGATTAAAGGAATTGCAGTATAAGTAATGGCTGCAACGCCTTGTACCATCAGTAACACTTCATTAAAAATTACTGCACCGGCAAAAATAAAAACTCCGGCTGCGGTCTGTTTATTTAACAAAAAATTTTTTTCTGCAAACATATAACCCAAAAGAAATAAGGTGATAACGCCAAGCAAAACCAAATGTAAGTACCCGATTACAATGGGCCTGAAACCAAATGCCAGGTCGCTTAACCCGGGAATAGTGGAACCCAATTGCAATAATAATTTTGCAGTAAGTGCTATGCCCGAAAAGGCGAGTATATATTTTGCTATTGAAGGAAAATGAGGTTTTAACTGAAGCCAGTTTGATCTTAAAATGTTTACAAGCCATATCCAGCCTGTTACCTGTGCAAAAGCTGCAAGTATAACTACAATATAAACCCATACCGGAAGCGGCATCCATAATGTAGATAAAAAATATGCCGGTACACATGCAAATGCAAACAGTTTGAAAATCTTTTTTAGTGCATTTTCTGAAATATTAAACCGGCTGATGTATGCAGTGAATAAACCCATACAGGCAAAGAAGAACCAGCCGTTATATTGAAAATGCAGGTAAAAATATTCGGCAGCCAGGTACCGGTATTCATGAATGACTTTTGCAACCATCATGATGGTTAATGCAAATACACCCAATGATGAAACAGCATTAAATAATACCGAAGCTTTAAACCATAAATGTGCCGGTTGTTTAACGGCCAGCTTATTTAAATCTCTCCAGTAATAAAAAGCAAAAGCATAGGAAACAAAAATAGAAGCAGAGGAGAAAATGATGGAGAATAAACCATAACCTTCAATGGGGAATGCGATCAACATGCCATAGGCGGTAAACAGGTTGGCATATAACAGCCAGCGGTATTTTTTACAGATTGTATTTCCTTTTTCATTTGCCAGGTAAGCCACCAGCAGGGCCATTATTGCCTGGGTGATCCATCCTGCAAAGGCGAAATGAGAATGCCCGTGCAGCAAATGTTTTTGGTCAACAAAAGGAAGGGGGTACAAAATCTTATACCGTAAAACAACACCTAAGCAGGCAACAATCAATAAATTTATCAAAGCGATCTTTAACCAACGGAACATTGGGGATACCATAAATACTGTTTAGCGTAAATTAACTTTGATAAACTAAAAATAGAATGCTCTGAATCATATTCAACAATACACTTTTCCTTTGGTAATTTGAAGTTCACCTTTCAATTGCATATTTTTCATGGTACGTATAACAGTTTCAACCCGTAGCCCGGTCATATCTGCAATTTGTTGCCGGGTAAGTTTCAGCCGGTTGCATTTGGTACAAATGTTTTTTTGTGTTTGCTTAAAATAGGTAAGCAGTGTAGAAATACTGTTCTCCGGATTATGATTGGCCAGTTCTTTAAGGATCAGGAATTTAAAGCGGAGCCTTTGTGTAAGTAATCTGGTGAATTCAAAATGCAGATCCGTGTTTTCTTTGATCAATTGCATAAATATTGATTTGTGCAATCTTATGATTACAGAATCCTCATCAGCAATGGCTGTGGCAGCAAATGGCTCTTCATCAAATAAAGCAAATTCACCAAAACATTCACCGGGTTCTATCATAACCTGAATAAATTCTTTTCCTTCCTCATTAATATTCACCCACCTCACTTTCCCTTCAACCAGTTGATAATAAAATGAGGATTGAGCTCCTTCCTGAAAAATTATTTCTCCGCTGTTTACTTTTTTAAAAACAGCACCCCAGGCAAGTAATATATCAATGTCTATCATCATATAGATATGTTTTGCAGAATGGGGTCAAAAGTAAAATGCTTCAATGGAAGCCAATATGATGAACAACATACCTAAATATGATTTCAATCATACTGACTTACTTCTCCATAATAAACTTTGAAAATACTTTTGTTCAGATGAAAAGCAGAACAGATATGCAAACTCAGAATATTATAAGATGCAGTTATGACTTTACGCATAAAATAATGAACAGTATGCATGTAATCTTGCATAATCAATTTTAAAACCAAAAATAAATAACATGAAAAAATTGGCAATCCTTTTGTTTATGGGTGCTTTTATAGCAGCCTGCGGTGGCGGTAATTCAGAAACAAATACACCACAAACAACTTCATCCGAAACAAAAAAAACTGATAATGCAAATCCTTCCTACGATCCTGAAAGAGGCGAAGGAAAATTTACCAAAGTAGAAGTGGGCGAAACTTTGGATGCAGCAAAAGCTGTTGCCGGCGAAAAAGTGTATAGTGTAAAATGCGGCAGTTGCCATAAACTAACCAGCGAAAAATTGGTTGGCCCTGGTTGGTTGGGTGTTACAGATCGTCATACAGCCGAGTGGATCATGAATTTTTCAACCAATACAGATGCAATGCTGGAGAAGGATCCAAAGGCACAGGCCCAGTTGGAAATATGCCTGGTGCGTATGCCCAATCAAAATATCAGTGATGATGATGCAAGAAATGTGTATGAGTTTATGAGAAAGAATGATGGCATAAAATAAGTTCAACAGGTATTTATTTTTAACAAACGCAATCATAACTAACATATAAAACAACCAAAATGAAAAATTATAAACTATTTACTGCAACTGTTTTTGCATTCTGTTTGCTGTTAGGCTTTACAGCCTGTAAACCAAAAAATGCAGGCTCTGCAGTAAGCTCAGATGCTGCTGCAAAAACTTATGTTGCACCGGGTAAGTACGATGAGTTTTACAATTTTGTTTCCGGTGGATTCAGCGGCCAGATGAGTGTTTACGGAATACCATCAGGCCGTTTGTTACGTGTTATTCCGGTTTTTTCTGTTGATCCGGAAAAAGGCTGGGGCTATAGCGAAGAAACAAAACCTATGTTAAACACATCACACGGTTTTGTACCCTGGGACGATCTGCATCATGTACAAATGTCGAAAACCAATGGTGAGTACGATGGTAAATGGGCTTTTGGTAATGCCAACAATACACCCAGGGTTGCAAGGATCGATCTTAAAACATTTAGAACAACTGAAATCATTGAATTACCAAACAGCGGCGGAAACCACTCTTCGCCTTTTATTACTGAGAATACAGAATATGTAATTGCGGGAACCCGTTTTAGCGTGCCTCCTGATGATAAAAACGGTGATGTACCCATCAATACCTACAAACAGAATTTTAAAGGAACCATCAGCTTTATCAGTGTTTCAAAAGATAATGGCGCCATGGATATTGCTTTTCAACTGCAATGCCCCGGTGTTAACTTCGACCTGAGCCGTGCAGGTAAAGGAGTATCACATGGCTGGTTTTTCTTTTCCTGTTATAATACCGAGCAGGCCAATACTTTACTCGAAGTGAATGCATCGCAAAAAGATAAGGATTTTATCATGGCCGTAAACTGGAAAAAAGCAGAAGAATATATTAAAGCCGGCAAAGGCAGAAAACAATCTGTAAGGTATGCCCATAATGTGTACACTGATGCTACGCATTCTGCCACATCAACCATTAAAACAGAAGTAACAGTTTTAGATGTAAAAGATTTTAAAGACCTGTGTTATTTTTTCCCATGCCCTAAATCACCGCATGGTTGCGATGTTAGCCCTACCGGTGAATACATTGTTGGCAGTGGCAAGCTGGCTGCATTAATTCCTGTTTTTAGTTTTGATAAATTACAAAAAGCAATTGCAGCCAAAGATTTTATCGGCGAGTTTGATGGTGTTCCTATTCTGAAATACGAATCGGTTTTATATGGCGAAGTAAAGAAACCGGGTCTTGGCCCACTGCATACCGAATTTGATAACAAAGGCAATGCGTATACTTCCATGTTTGTTTCATCAGAAGTTGTGAAGTGGAATATTAAAGACCTGAAAGTAGTTGACAGGGTTCCCACTTATTATTCTGTAGGCCATTTAACAGTTGCCGGTGGTGATACTAAAACACCAAATGGCAAATACCTGGTTGCGTATAATAAAATAACCAAAGACAGGTTTTTACCAACTGGCCCTGAATTAGCGCAAAGTGCCCAGTTATATGATATAAGCGGAGACAAGATGCTGTTGATACTTGATTTTCCAACCATTGGCGAACCGCATTATGCACAAATAATTCCGGCCGAGCTGGTTAAAAATAATTCGCTTAAGTTCTTTAAAATGGAAGAAAATAAAAGCCCTTATTTTTCTAATGGGGAAGGGGCTACAAAAGTAGTACGTGAAGGAAACAAAATACATGTGTACATGACAGCCATCCGCTCTCACCTTACACCTGATAATATAGAAGGGATTAAAATGGGCGATGAAGTTTATTTTCATGTTACCAATCTTGAACAGGATTGGGATGTGCCGCATGGTTTTGCAATTAAAGGGGCTAACAACGCCGAATTGCTGATCATGCCCGGCGAAACACAAACTTTAAAATGGGTTCCCGACCGTGTAGGTATTTTCCCGATGTATTGTACCGATTTTTGCAGTGCATTACACCAGGAAATGACAGGTTATGTAAGGGTGTCACCTGCAGGCAGCAATACGCCATTATTGTTCAGCACCGGAAAAAATTATCCTGCATCTGATACGGCAAAAAAGAAATGATTGAAAGACTGAAAGGAGCAGGCTGATAAAGCCTGTTCCTTTTTTTTTACTACGTAAGGATAATGGTTAAATAATTATAATGTCAGCTTGTCGAAGGCGGGTTAAATGTAAAAAGCCTTTCTATAAAGTTGCACCGCCTTCGACAAGCTGCTAATGACAAGTATTTTAAAAGGTTGATAAACAATTTTTTACAAAAATTGAATTTAGCCACTAAGACTCGAAGACACAAAGGAAAATGCGAAGCATTTTTCTACTTCGTGCCTTCGAGCCTTTGTGGCA
>JANOVD010000259.1:0-4837 GCA_031417255.1 Chitinophagaceae bacterium | reverse complement strand
AGCGAAAGAATGCAGGATGTACAATTTCTTTTTGAACCAAAAGTGCTGGAATCATGGTCAACCACAACCAATAGTTTTTACGGCGATGGCTTTGTGTTAACCGGTAATGTAACCGAATTTTTAGATCCTGTTTTTTCATCTGGCGTTACACTGGCAACAGTCTCCAGTCAAACAGCCGCCAAGCTGGTCATTAAAAAACTCAATGGCGAAGAAGTAGATTGGGAAACCGAATACACAGAGCCTATGATGCAGGGCGTAAACACTTTCCGCTCGTTTGTAATGGCCTGGTACCAGGGAACACTGGATACCATCTTCTTTGCCGATAACCAGGTACTTCGAATTAAAAGCATGATATGCTCGGTACTGGCCGGTTATGTTTGGGATTTAAAAAACCCTTATGTAAAAGATCATACAACAGCATTGCAGAAACTGGCAAGAACGATAGAATTAAGAGATATCGCAAATAAACCCATTCAACCGTAATTAAAATTTTGTCAGCAAATATCTATATCACCGCCAGTTGTAAAATAAGTGAGCAAATAATTTACAAAAACGGGCAACCGGTTTTTGAAAGTATAAAAACAGACCTGCCGGAATTTCTGTTAGAGGCTTACCGTTATTTTGCATTGGATTATCCAAAGTTTTATAAAATGGATAACCTGAGCAAACTGGGATGGTTGGCCAACGAGGTATTATTGCAGGTAAGTTTTGATAAAACAAAATACAAGCCGGCAGATACCGGAATCGTGTTATCCAACGCCAATGCAAGCCTGGATACAGATATCAAATATTACGATACTACCAAAACTTTTGCCAGCCCGGCGCTGTTTGTGTACACATTGCCTAATATTGTAATTGGTGAAATATCCATCAGGCACCATTTTAAGGGTGAGAACGCTTTTTTTATTTTTGATGCCTTTGATGCCGCATTTATTGAACAATATGTAAGCAACCTGATTAATAATAATATATTGCAGTGTTGTATTTGCGGTTGGGTTGATGTGCTGGACAATAATTATGATGCAATTTTATTTTTAGCAGAGAAGGATAAAAGCGCCAATTCAGTTAATTTTACAAAAGAAAATCTTAATAAAATATACCAGTTACAAAATGGATAAATTAATGTTGGATCTGAAAACACAGATCATTGCCCAGTTGAATTTACAGGATACAAAACCTGAAGATATAGGAGATGACCAGCCGCTGTTTGTTGAGGGCCTCGGTTTGGATTCTATTGATGCGCTTGAACTGATCGTTTTATTGCAGCAACACTATAAGATCAAACTATCCAATGCTGATGATGGTCCCAAAGTTTTCCGCACGGTACGTACCATGGCTGAATATATAACTGCTCATCAAGCACAGAATGCATAAACATGAATGAACCCGTTTTTGTTGCCGGCACAGGTATCATTTCGGCGATAGGTAACAATGTCGCCGAATGTTTGGATGCCCTCGAAAACAGCCGGGCTGGAATGGATGAAATGCACTTGCTCGATTCTGTACACCGGCAAAGATTACCGGTTGCCGAAGTAAAACTGAGTAATGAAGCACTTGCAAAACTTGCGGGCCTGCCAAAAACAAAAAGCCGCACGGCTTTATTAAGTTTGATCGCTGCAAAGGAAGCATTGGATCATGCTGCAATAACAAATCTTTCATCTCTGCGATGTGGTTTTATTTCTGCAAATTCGGTTGGCGGTATGGATAAGACCGAAAATTTTTTCACAGAATTTTTACCCGATAATAATAAAGGGCGCCTGCGTAATGTTGTTAATCACGAATGTGGCAGTGTAACAGAACTGGTTGCAGATGCGCTGGGCATTAAAGATTATATAACTACCATCAGCACGGCTTGTTCATCATCGGCCAATGCCATTTTTTTTGGCGCCAGGCTGATAAGAAATAATATTGTTGATGTGGTTGTTGCCGGCGGCACAGATTCGCTCACAAAATTCACCCTCAATGGTTTTAATACGCTCATGATCGTTGACGAACAGTTTTGTCAGCCTTTTGATGAAAACCGCCGTGGGCTTAATCTTGGCGAAGGCGCAGGTTACGTGGTTTTGGTATCTGATAAAGTTGCTGCTACACTAAAAAATAAACCCAAAATTATTTTAAGCGGATATTGCAATGCCAATGATGCTTACCATCAAACAGCATCATCGCCTGATGGAACAGGCTCTTACCTGGCCATGAGTGGCGCACTTAAAAAAAGCGGATTAAACCCTGAAGATATTGATTACATCAACCTGCATGGTACAGGCACACAGAATAATGATATTGCCGAAGGAACTGCCATCAAAAGACTGTTCGGTCCGCATTATCCAAAAATGAGTTCAACAAAAACATTCACCGGGCATACATTGGGTGCAAGCGGCGGAATTGAAGCGGTGTTTTCTGTTTTGGCTTTGCAGTATGGTCTTATTTATCCAAACCTTCGTTTGCAAACACCCATGGTTGATTTGCCATTTGTACCGGAAAGGGAATTTATAAAAAATGTGGAAGTGAAACACGTGCTTTCCAATTCTTTTGGTTTTGGCGGTAATTGTTCATCATTGATTTTTTCGAAAGTTGAATAATAGATTTTGTGTAAGAGGTTCCGACAAGCCTCAGAGAGGCGAAATGTTAGTAGAAAATAAATATTTTGTTTGGGGATAGCTCCATAGGAGCGACATGTTTAGAAAAACATATCACCCCTATGGGGTTCTTAAACATCATTCTACAATTTCTACTAACATATAACTCCTACGGAGCTAAAAAAGATAGATGTATGTATATAAGGGCAACCGGCAATATCTCTCCGCAAAAAACTTTTGGCCACCAGCCATTGGTTGATGTTGTTGCATACAGCAGCAACCGCCTTGCCTGTATTGAGCCCGATTACAAGGATTTTATTGATCCAAAACAGATCAGGCGCATGAGCCGTATCATACGCATGGGCGTGGCCGCTGCAATGGAATGTTTGCAGGAAGCGGATATAAAAATACCCGCTGCTATTGTTACCGGCACGGCTTATGGTTGTTTGGAAGACACCAACTCTTTTTTAAGTAAGATGGTTGAGTTTAATGAAGAGCTCCTGACACCAACTGCTTTTATACAATCAACCCACAATACCATTGGCGCACAAATTGGGCTGATGTTGCAATGCAATAATTACAACAATGCATTTGTACACCGGGGATTTTCGTTTGAAAGCGCCCTGCTCGACGGGATGATGTTATTAAAGGAAAACGAAGCCACAAATGTTTTGATTGGCGCCATTGATGAGATCACCAATACCAGTCATGCGATATTAAACAGGATGGGTTTGTATAAACAGGGGCCGGTTTCAAACCTGGATATTTACAACACTAAAACTAAAGGTACCATTGCCGGCGAAGGCGCTGCATTTTTCTTACTGGCAAACGATCCTTCAACAACAGATTATGCAAAGCTGGATGGACTGCATACATTTTACAAGCCGGATGGGATTGATGAAATTGAAAAGCAGATCGTATCTTTTATAGAAAGACAATCAATCAGCATGAAAGATATTGATCTCATCATCACCGGAAAAAACGGCGATGCAACGGGAGATGAGGTTTATGAACAACTGGCTCACACAGTTTTCAATAATAAAGATTCGATCAATTATAAATATTTGTGCGGTGAATATCCAACAGCCGCTGCATTTGCAATGTGGCTGGCAGCCAATATTGTTAGATCGGGCAAAGTGCCACAGGCATTGAACTATACAGGATCAGAAGAAAAGAAGATCAAAAGGGTTTTAATTTATAATCACTACCAGGGCATACATCATTCTTTATCTTTACTGTCGGCATGCTAAACTTCCGCAACACAAATATCTTTTTTATTGTACTGCTCGCCATTTTAATTGGCATATACATACAATATGGCATGCCAATTTATGCCTTTTGCCTATTGCTTATTGCTTATTCTCTTATTGTATTTTGGGGCTGCTATAATGTAGGCAGCAATTTTTTTATAAAAATTGTTTGTAAGGGGGAAACCGGTAAAAAAGAAATCGCTATCAGTTTTGATGATGGCCCTGCGATAAACTACACACCCGCAATTTTACAGGTATTAAACAATGAAAATGTAAAAGCAACATTTTTCTGTATTGGCAACCGCATTGCCGGAAATGAAAATATTTTAAAACAGATGCATGCAGATGGCCACATCATTGGTAATCACAGTTATTCCCATCATTTTTGGTTTGATCTGTATTCAGCAAAAAAAATGCAGGGGGATTTAAAACAGATGGATGCGGAAACGGAAAGAGTTACAGGCCTGAAACCAAAACTGTTCAGGCCGCCGTATGGTGTAACCAACCCAAATGTAAAAAAAGCGATTATCAATGGAGGCTACACACCTGTTGGGTGGAGTGTAAGATCAATGGATACAGTGATGAAAGATGAAAAGAAATTACTGGCAAAGATCAATAGTGGAATACAGCAGGGTGCAGTTTTCCTTTTTCATGATACCAGTAAAACCACACTGAATGTGTTACCGGAATTTTTACAAGAAGTTAAAAAAAGAGGGTACAATATTGTACCGTTGGATAAATTGTTAGATTTGCAGGCTTATGCGTAAACTTATACTTTCAATACTGGTTCTGGCGGTAACCCTTTCTTCACAGGCGCAATATGCAGGCTACAGCCCTGTCGCCGATCTGGCCAAATTTAAAACAATTTTTTCTGAAAGCAAGCTCAGGTTTTTTTCCTGAACAAAATCAGCTTTTATAGATGATGTTTTTTGAGTTGCTGCAGCAAAGGTTGTTTTAAATTTGGCCAGATCGGCGACTGGGCTGTAGCCTGCATATTGCGCCTGTGAAGAA
>JANOVD010000258.1:0-1601 GCA_031417255.1 Chitinophagaceae bacterium | reverse complement strand
TTTCAATTTCGGTTTTATTTTTAGCAGGATTGGGATATAAACGTACAGACGGTTTACCCTTTGCAGTAAGACTATCTGTTTTAAACGGCAGGATATTTGAAACTGCGTCTTTCTTTCCGTTAACCGTGTCTATTGTTTTTGATGGTTGTGCCAGGCAGCAACAAATTCCCGAAAACGTAAAAAATAACAATATGATTTTTTTCATTTTAAACACGATAAGAAAATAGATAACGTAAATTTGCAGTCCATCATTCACAACAATCTCTTAAAATAAAACAAAAACATTATGGCATTTACACTACCGGCTTTGCCTTATGCCCACAGCGCATTGGAGCCACATATCGACACCAAGACCATGGAAATACACCATGGCAAACACCACCAGGCTTATGTAGATAATTTAAATAAAGCCATTGCCGGAACTGATAATGAAAATAAAACCATTGAAGAACTGGTTGCAGTTGCAGGCTCAATAAGCCCGGCAGTGCGCAACAACGGCGGCGGACATTGGAACCACAGTTTCTTTTGGGAAAGCCTTGCACCCAATGCAGGTGGTACACCTACCGGAAAACTGGCAGATGCCATTAATGAAGCATTCGGTTCTTTTGATGCATTCAAAGAAAAATTTGCAGCAGCCGGTATGACAAGATTTGGAAGTGGCTGGGCATGGCTGATTGTAAAAGATGGCAAGTTGGAAGTTTCATCAACACCAAACCAGGATAACCCTTTGATGGATGTTGCTGATGTAAAAGGCACGCCACTTTTGGGCTGCGATGTTTGGGAACATGCGTACTACCTAACTTATCAAAACCGAAGGGCTGATTATTTGGCTGCATTCTGGAAAGTAGTTAACTGGATTAAAGTGGCGGAAAGGTTTTAACCCCACTACCCCCTCCGCCCCCTAAAAGGGGAACTGCCTTAAATTCATAGCTGTAATCTTAATTGGTTACAGCTTTTTTGGTATAGCTAAGTAAAAAATTACCACTTTGTGCTATTGTTAGATTCAAAGATTTCAATTCTTTTTACATTAGTTTTAAATCTAAGCGTCGAACTAAAAAATGAAAAAATGAAAAAGTTATCTTAACTCCTTTTTATTTGTGCATCATCGGGATGTCAACCGAGGTGGTTTTGTTTTCCGGGGTGTGTTGTGGAATAAAAAAAGAATATCATGAGAAATAAATATTTATTCGCAGTAGCAGTTATATTAATAATAATAATTTGTACAGATTTTTATATAAAAATTATAAGCTCGAACAATTCTACAAGCGGTAAACATTATATTGATCTATACGAAAACAATAATTTATATAAGTTGAGAAATATTTACTTAGTAATATTGGTAAATATAATTTTGGGCGCAGCATCAATCTTCTTATTTCTTAAAAGCAGAAATGCAGGCATACCTAAATTAATTGTGTATAGTTTGATCTCAATAGCAGCATTACTCACATTTTTGAATTTATTTAGCCTTATGTAAACTCCCATTAATTACGGCACCGGATCATACCCATGCCCACCCCAGGGATGGCATTTGCTTACCCGTTTTGCAGTAAGCCACAAACCTTTTATTGGCCCGTATTTCTTTAAAGCCTCAATACCAT
>JANOVD010000257.1:0-26986 GCA_031417255.1 Chitinophagaceae bacterium | reverse complement strand
TTGTTTCAATAAAAGAGCTCCCTGCTAACAACGAACAACGAACAACGAACAACTACATTTTACCCGGCTTTATCGACAGCCATGTACACATAGAAAGTTCCATGCTGGTACCATCCGAATTTGCAAAACTGGCTGTTGTACACGGCACGGTTGGCACCATCAGCGATCCGCATGAAATTGCCAATGTATGTGGACTGGAAGGCGTTGAATTTATGATCGCCAACGGAAAAACGGTTCCATTCAAATTTCATTTTGGTGCACCAAGCTGTGTACCTGCCACTGTTTTTGAAACCGCCGGTGCTGCATTAAATGCTGCAGATGTAGATGCCTTGCTTAAAAAAGATGAAATACATTATTTAAGTGAGATGATGAATTTTCCGGGCGTTTTGTTTGGGGATGAAGAAGTGTATAAAAAAATTGCATCGGCTAAAAAATATGGTAAGCCTGTTGATGGCCATGCGCCGGGGTTAAGGGGCGATGATGCAAAGAGATATATTGAGGCGGCCTCCCCATCGAACGAATTTCCTTCCCTGGCGGGAACCTCCCGAGGAGGGGCCTTAGACTCCGATAATTTTAACAGTCATTATAATAAAACGATTTCTGGAACAAAAGACTCTAAGAACCCTCCTTTGGAGGGCAGGGAGGCTGTAATCTCTACCGATCATGAATGTTTTACGGCCGATGAAGCACTGGACAAATTAAAATACGGCATGAAAATTTTGATACGGGAAGGAAGTGCGGCCAAAAATTTTGAAGCGCTGATTGACCTGATGCATGAACATTTTGAAATGATGATGTTTTGCAGCGATGATAAACACCCCGATAGTTTGGCTGCTGGCCATATCAATCAGCTTTGTGCCAGGGCTGTTGCCAAAGGTATTGATGTATTTAAAGTGTTGCAGGCCGCATGTATAAATCCAGTAGTGCATTATAAAATGAATATTGGATTATTAAAAGAAGGAGATGCTGCAGATTTTATTGTTGTGGAAGATCTTGTGAATTTTAAAGTTGTACAAACTTATATTGATGGAGAACTGGTTGCAGAGAACGGAGAGTCGGGAGTGGTGAGTCGGGAGTCGGGACTATTAAATAATTTCGATTGTGATGAAAAAAATATTTCTGATTTTAAATTCCATAATTCAGAATTTGGAGAAACAGTCTTTACTATTGAAGCATTGGATGGGCAACTGATAACCAATAAAATTGTTTGCAGGCCAATTGTAAAAGATGGATTTTATGAAAGCGATACTGCAAATGATATTTTAAAGATTGTAGTTGTTAACCGCTACAAAAATGCACCCGTTGCAAAAGCATTCATTAAAAATTTTGGCATTAAGCATGGTGCCATTGCCTCATCCGTTGCACACGACAGCCATAATATTGTTGCAGTTGGCGTTGATGATGAAAGTTTAATGAAAGCTGTAAATCTGGTTATTAAAGAAAGAGGTGGTGTTAGTGCAGCCTCACCCCAACCCCTCTCCAGAGGAGAGGGAACTGGAATATTTAAATCAATGGTTTTGCCATTACCGGTTGCAGGTTTAATGAGCAACCAGGATGGTTATAAAGTAGCCGCTGCTTATACAGCCATTGATAAAATGGTTAAAGAAGAACTTGGTTCAACATTAACTGCACCTTTTATGACCTTATCTTTTATGGCACTGCTGGTTATACCACATTTAAAACTGAGCGATATGGGATTGTTTGACGGAGATGGGTTTAAGTTTGTGTGATTATTTACTCCACCTTCGCTGCAAAAATTTTCATAGCCACACTGTCGGTACCAATGGGTGCACGGGTTTTTGTTTTAAAATCGGTACTGTTACCGGGTTTAATGGTTTCATAAACAACTTCATGGTCTCTTTGCAGCAGGGCGCCGGTTTTACTGTAAAACGAAAGCTCAACATCTACATCTTTAAAACTGGCAACGGTTGCTTTATTGGTAATGGTTCCTTTAATTACAGTTTGGCCTATCAGGTTTTTTTTATCGCTGCCCTCAACGTTTAAAAAACGTTTGGGATTTTTCTTTTCTGATTGTTCCAGGGTTTCTTTGGTTTGCTCATACTTGTCTTTTCCCTTTGCATCATCACTGTTACATGCAGCAAAAGCAAAGCTCAGCATTATAAAAGCCGGTATTATCTTTTTCATTTGTATTAATTTGAGTACAATAAAAATACATTTTTGTGAAATAGTATGTTAAAAGATTTTTGTTTCATGGTCTGACGTCCCGTCTGACCATGAAATATTTTGCCACTGAAACACGGACCTGTCCCGATTATTTCGGGAAGCACAGAAAAATACATTTATGTTTACTCAGAAAAAAATACAGATATAGCATTTTTTTATTTTAGTTTTGTGGCACAACAATCGCTTAGATACACTTCGGCTTCGCTCAGTGTTCAACAGAGATATGTAGTACAAGAGTGCGACGCCCATGAAGTTGAGCGTTGTACTGCTGCCGGGTTCAAAAAAAAATTAATATTTAATCTTCACTAAAATCTTCTCCATTTCCCTTTCCGCCAGCTGTCGGAAGGATAGGATGGGGCTTATTTATTATGGTTATCAATCTCGGCGAAGAACATTCTTTAGTAAGCAATTGGGTAAGCGAATTAAGGGATACCGAAATTCAGCAGGACCGCATGCGTTTCAGGCGTAACCTGGAGCGTATTGCTGAAGTAATTGGTTATGAGATAAGCAAAAAAATGCCCTGGGTTGAAAAAGAAGTTACTACACCTTTAGGAATCAGCAACAGCAAGGTACTGGCCGAGCAGCCAGTATTGGCCACCATTTTACGTGCAGGTTTGGGTATGCATACGGGTTTACTCAATTATTTTGATAAGGGCGATAATGCTTTTATAAGCGCCTACCGCAAACATAATCCCGATGGCAGTTTTGATATACACATGGAATACATGAGTTGCCCCGAAATTGAAAACCGCATCATCATCATCAGCGATCCTATGATTGCCACAGGCTCATCACTGGTAAAATCAATTGAGTATTTAAAAGAAGAAGGAACCATTAAAGAACTACACATTGTTTGTGCCATTGCCTGTACGGTTGGTATTGAATATGTAACCAGGGCATTTCCCAAAGCCACCATCTGGTGCGGCGATATTGATGATGAAATAACTGCAAAAGGTTATATAGTACCCGGGCTGGGCGATGCCGGTGATCTGGCATTTGGTGCAAAGCTACAGGGATAAAGGGAATTAGGAGTTAAGAGTCAGGAGTTAGGAGTTAGGAAATTTTAACAAAATGGGTTTCGATTTTTTAATATACAGCCTTTCTTTTCAGGTTATTACAACTCAAAATTTCAAATCTGAATTTATTCTATGCAGCATTTTACCGTAAATGCCTATCTTTATTGTTCTGAACATGATATAGAAAATGAGAAAATTAATCGTTTGTATTTGTGCCCTGTTTGCAACCCTATTGGTAAAAGCTCAGGATCCGCATTTTTCGCAGTTTTTTGCTTCGCCTTTAACCCTAAACCCGGCTTTTACCGGAAAGTTTAGCGGTACCTGGCGCCTGGCTGCCAATCATCGTGACCAATGGCCCTCAATACCAAAGGCTTATGTAACCACCAGTGCTTCCCTGGATTTTCCGATCTTAAAAAAGAAAATACCCGAAGCTGATGTTTTTGGTGTAGGCGTTTCGGGCTTAACCGATGCAAGTGCCAATGGTATTCTAAAATTAAATTATGGTTCGGTATCCATGTCGTACCACAAGGCATTGGACGAAAATGGCTACAGTACAATTGGCGCCGGTTTTCAGGGTACTTATTCAAGTCTTAGCCTGGATATAAGCAAACTTTTGTTTGAAGATATGCTGACCCAAAATGGCTTTACCGGAACTACTTCTGATGTGATACTTAACGGCAATAATCAAAGTTATTTTGATATAAATGCTGGGTTGTTATACTCAGGTTCTACCAACGGACAAAACAATTATTACCTTGGTGCATCTATGTATCATATTAACCGCCCCAAGGTTGGTTTTAAAGATAAAAACTGGTATTTAAGCGGCCGTATTTCAATACACGGTGGTGGTTCGTTACCACTGTCTGATCTGTTGACAGTTCATGCTTCTGTTATTCATCAAATACAGAACAAAGCCAGCGAAACTACTGTTGGTGCTGCTATTGCAGCTAATTTAAGCCAGGATACAGAAAAACCAAGTGCCATTTATTTAGGAAGCTGGTTTCGTTTTAATGATGCCATTGTTCCATACCTCGGGCTTGAGTTTGGCGGTTTACGAATTGGTGTGAGTTACGATTTCAATATATCAAATTTAAAAGCGGCTACAGCTTCACGTGGGGGTTCTGAGTTTTCGATCATCTTTATAAAAAGGCCACCGGATTACCAGGGTATTCCCTGTCCTAAATTTTAACAGCGAATCTGTTTATTTTAATTTGATTTAAAAATTGCATTGAACCTGGCTTTTCGCCGGGTTTTTATATTGATAAAAGATTTAAAATGTATATGTTATTCTTTGTAAATCTCCAAGGTTGTGGTCGGTGGGGACACCGGCCACGACGGCTGCCCTGGCTGGTGTCACCACCAGCCAGCGACAATTCTATATCCACCCAGAATTCTTTGGCTATATTAATTATAATAAGGAAGTTTGTAATCGCAAATTTCCTGAAAAACCTAAGCAAAAAACAGCTGATGCATTATCTCCTTAACATTATTAACTGTACTTTCTTTTGTATAAAAATTAATTTATGAAAAAAATATTCTACGCTCTACTTTTGTTGGCAATCAGCAGCATTTCTTTTGCACAAATTCCAATTTTTGATTTGATGGAAAGAACCGATATTTCGCTGCAGGATGCAGAACGTATTGCCCAAAAACATTTTGATACTGTTGGCACCGGACGTGGTACCGGTTACAAGCAATTTCAACGCTGGTTATACGAGCGGAAGTTTCATATTGATGAGAACGGGTCTTATATCTCTCCAAAAACAGACTGGGATAATTATAAAAGAAACCTGGAAACACAAACAGCTAACTTCACTACAGCCGGTAACTGGACTGAGCTTGGACCCATGACCTGGAACAGGACAAGCAGTTGGAACCCGGGCACAGGAAGACTGGCGGCTTTTGCAATTCATCCGGCCAACGAAGCAATAATTTATGTTGGCTCACCGGGGGGCGGTTTATGGAAAACAATTAATGGAGGTACTACCTGGCAGCCACTTACAGATAATAATGCTTTATGGATGTCAGTTTTTGCATTAACCATTGATCCTTCAAACCAGAATATAGTGTATGCCGGTACAAGCGGCTCAAACGGCTTATTAAAATCTACCAATGCCGGTACTACCTGGGCACTTACCGGCAGCGGCCCTACCGGTACTATCAGAAAAATTCTTATACACCCCACTACACCAAATATTGTTTTTGCATGTGCAACAAATGGTATTTTCAGATCGGTAAATGGCGGCACCAACTGGACACAGGTACATACAGGCAGTAAAGAAGATATTGAGTTTAAGCCCGATAACCTGAATATCATGTATGCAACAGGCAGTGATGTTTACCGTTCGGTTGATAATGGTGTATCATGGACTGTTGTAGGAGCAGCAGAAGGTATTACCAATACCGGCCGTACTTTGGTTGCCGTATCAGCAGCAAATCCAAATTATGTTTATGTGGTACAGGCAGCTGGAAGTCTTTTTGGCAGAATGTATAAATCTACCGATGCAGGATTATCTTTTGTTACAACCGTAGTAGGTAACCCGGCAAGTGGCACCAATTATTTTGGATATGAAACCAACGGCACAGGAACATCCGGACAGGCAACTTATGATATGGCCCTTGATGTATCGCCAACCAATGCCGCTGAGGTTTATATTGCCGGTATCATTTGCTGGAAATCGGTAAATGAAGCAACAAGTTTTAATGCTATTACCGCATGGTCGCTTCCCAACAGTTTCGGTTATAATCATGCAGATGTGCATGGTTTATTCTGGATAAACAGTACCATTTATTCTATATCAGATGGCGGAATTTTTAAAAGTATAAATAACGGAGATGATTGGACAGATATTTCTGCAGGCCTTGGTATCAGGCAGTTTTACCGAATAGCCAATTCGCAAACCAATGCCAATGTAATTACCGGTGGTGCACAGGATAATGGAAGTTGTACCCGGCAAGGATCAGGTTTATGGGTTGACTGGTTAGGCGCTGATGGCATGGAAGGCCTCGTTAGCCCAACAAATCACCTTAATCTTTGGGGCACCAGCCAAAACGGAAGTATTTACCGGTCTGTAAACGGAGGTAACAGTTACAGTGGACTTCCCCGCCCGGCACCCGGAGACTGGGTAACGCCACTTGATATACATCCTACAAATGAAACTATTTTATATGGAGGATGGACAGGTGTTTGGAAATCTATAACCAGCGGTACAAGCTGGACAAATATTTCGAGTGGTATAATTACTACGCTGGTTACTGATCTGGCAATAGCTCCATCTGCACCAACAACTATTTATGCTTCAAGAGGCGCTACTTTGTACGTAACAACTAACGATGGCGCCTCGTGGGATATAAGAACAGCCCCGGCAACAATAAATGATATTGCTGTTGACCCTACCAATCCTGCTAAAATCTGGATAGCCTGCAACAGCACAACCAACAGGATATTTGTTTCAACAGATGGTGGAGTAAATTTTACAAACATATCTGCCGATCTTCCTGCAATGGTAGCAAGAGCCATAGTTGTAGATGATAATACGCCAAGAGGTATTTATGTTGGAATGAATATTGGTGTTTTTTATCAACAGGAAGGAGCCAGTACCTGGACTAATTTTTCGGATAATTTACCATTGGTTGCTATTAACGAACTTGATATACAAAAAGCAGCCGGTAAAATAAGGGTAGCTTCTTACGGTCGTGGCGTTTGGGAAAGTCCGGTATTTGTAGCTGTACCCAATGGTTTTAGTTTTACAAACCCTGCCGGGCCAGCTGTTTCAAGCTGTCCGGCCCCTGCAACCATGACAATTAATCTGGGCACAAATTCCATTGGTGGATTTACCAACCCAATAACACTTTCTGCAACTGCAGGTGTACCAGGCGGCACCAATGTTACTTTTGGTACAAATCCGGTAACACCGGGTAACAGCAGTACTGTAAACTTAAACAATGCATCATCGCTTGCACCGGGTTCTTATGTTATTACAATAACCGGTACAGCATCTGGTGCAACAACACAAACAATTAATCTTACTTACACCATAACAGCTGGTGCAGGCCCGTCCATCACAGCTAACCCTGCTACACAAGCAGTTTGTGCAGGTGCTAATACCAGTTTCAGTATTACATCTGCTGCTGCAACAGCCTTTCAATGGCAGTTAAGTACTGCAGGTGCCGGTGGCCCATGGACAAATATTAACAATGGCGGTGTTTACAGTAATGCAACTACAGCTACATTAAACATAACCGGGGCTTTAGCAACAATGGATACTTATCAATACCGTTGTGTTGCAAGCATAATTTGTGGTTCTACAAATTCTAATCCTGCTTTATTAACAGTTAATACAGCCCCTTCAATAACCAGCTCACCTGTAAATTCTACAGTGTGTGTTGGTGGTTCTACCACATTTTGTATTACTGCAATTGGTACCGGCCTTACCTATCAATGGCAAATAAGTACTGCAGGCGGTTGCCCCGGACCATGGAACAATCTTGTAAATGCTGGTCCTTACTCTGGAGTTAATACAAGCTGTTTAACCATTAACCCAACTTCAGCCGCAATGAATGGATATGTATACCGTTGCGTTGTTAACGGAACATGTGCGCCAGCTGCAAATTCGGGTTGTGGTTTATTAACAGTAAACACAACAGTAAATATTTCTTCTCAACCGGCGGCCTCAACAATTTGTGCTGGTACTCAAACTACCTTTACTGTTGGAGCAACAGGAAGTGCACTTACCTACCAGTGGCAGGAAAGCACCAATGGTGGCGGATCATGGAGCATCATCAGCAATGGCGGTGTATATGCAGGAGCAACAACTGCAATTTTAACCCTAACCAATGTAACAGCCGGTATGACGGGTAATCAATACCGTGTTATTGTAAGTGCTGCTGCACCATGTGGTTCTGCAACTTCAAATGGAGTTGCTATTCTTACAGTACTTACAGCCCCCACAATTACCGGTTCACCTACCAATTCAACGGTGTATGCAGGTACTGCCAGCAGCTTCAGTGTTGCTGCAGCAGGTACAGGCCTCAGCTATCAATGGCAGCTAAGCACTGGTGGATGCAATGGTATATGGGCAAATATTACCAATAGCGCACCTTACTCTGGTGTTACCACAGCCACTTTAACCATCAATCCTACCACTGCAGCAATGAGTGGTTATGTTTACCGTTGTGTTGTTAGTGGAACATGTTCTCCATCTGCTAATTCAGGTTGTGCTGTTTTAACTGTAAATACTCCGGTAACAATTACTGCTCAACCTTCTGGTTCAATTATATGTTCAGGTTCCAATACCAGCTTTACTGTAGCAGCCAGCGGCACAACGCCAACATATCAATGGCAGGAAAGTACCAATGGCGGTGCAAACTGGAATAATATTATCAATGGCGGTGTTTATTCAGGAGCTACAACATCAACTTTAACATTAACAGGAGTTACTGCAGCCATGCAGGGAAATCAATACCGTTCAATTGTTACGGGTGCAGCACCGGGCGGTTCTGCAACTTCTAATCCCGCTGTGCTGAATGTAACTCCGCAACCGGTTATCAGTGCAACACCATCAGCCATATTAGCCGGGCAACAAACTATATTAACTGTAAATGTAACACCGGCACCGGGCCTCAGTTTTGCCTGGTACTTAAATGGCGTTTTATTACCGGCTACGGGTAATTCGGTAATTGCAACGGTTAACAGCCTGGGTAGTTACAGGGTTGTTGTAAGCAGTGCAACAGGAAGCTGCCAATCTGTTATAAAAGATATTATTGCTTTACCAAGCACTAAACTGTTTATTTTCCCAAGTCCTAATGACGGGCTTTACAAAGTATCTTATTATACTGCAGGTGCTTCTGTAGCCAATCCTGCAAAGCAAAGCATTACTATTTATGATAGTGAAGGCCGCATGGTATTAAATAAAGAATACGGTGTTACACAGGCATATCAATTACACCAGATAGATATGCGCCAACATGGTTCAGGTATTTATTTTGTTGTATTGAGAGAAGCAAATGGAAATAAAATTAAAACCGGAAAGGTTGTTGTAAGATAATCAACACAGGTTTTTCATAAAAAAAATCCCGTGAAGCATGAGCTTCACGGGATTTTTTTATTTATTGGGATAACTGCTTACAAAACGATTTCCTTTTATGTAAAACCGGTAAGGCAGTAAAGCGGCATCACCCGAACTTTCTACACCAATACGCCGGCTTATACCAATTTTATTATCCTCAATCTTAAATCCGTCATCAGCAATATACATTTCATTTTTAAGCAAATGAATTCCCGAATGATGTTTTGAAATACCCAAAGCTTTTGCAGCATTACCGGGGCCTTTGGTTAAACTGTTATCAGGTTTTATCTTACCGGTTCTTCTAAGCATAATATCAACGCCGGTTATTGGTTCAACAGCTCTTATTAAAACAGCATCAGGAATATTTTTTTCATTGGTTACCACATTAAACAGATGATGCATGCCGTAACAGATATAAACATAAGCAGTGCCTGCGGGTGCATACATGTGCTCATTACGTGCTGTTCGCTTACCGCCAAACGAATGAGAAGCTTTATCTGTAAGGCCGATATAGGCTTCTGTTTCAACAATTCTTCCCGAGGTAATAATGCCATCAAAATTTGTTACAATAATTTTTCCGATCAGTTCCCTCGTTATTAAAACCACATCCTGTCTTTTATAAAATTGAATTGACAACTTCTTCATTATAGTATTAACTTTAAAGCTAAAATACAATTTAACGCCAATAGCCAATTGAAATAATACATGTTAAAAGAGATCATCACTTCAGTTCAGGCTTATTACCATACTCACCGCTTTATAAATAAGCACCGATTATGGAAATGGATACTGATACCCGGTTTTATTTATGCCATCCTGTTTGTACTCGGCATTTACCTGTTTATTGTTTCCAGCAACAGTGCCATAGACTTTATGCTGCAAAAACTGGGAGTATCGGAGTGGATGGAGAGAATGCAGAACAGCTGGCTTAGTTTTTTGTTGATATTCGGCCAAATTATCCTGAACCTGATACTTCTCCTATTTTATTTTTCGCTGTTCAAATATTTATTCCTCATCATTGGCTCGCCGCTATTTGCCTACCTGAGCGAAAAAACAGAAGCCATCATTGAAGGAAAAGAATTTCCTTTCAGTTTTAAACAACTAATGAAAGATATTGCACGGGGCATCAGGCTTGCCCTGCGAAATATGCTGTGGCAGACGGTTTACACGGTTTCTATTTTAATTTTATCTTTTATACCGCTTATTGGCTGGGTAACACCGTTGCTTGCTTTGCTGGTTGAATGTTATTACCTCGGATTTTCAATGCTCGATTACAGTTGCGAACGGAATAAATTATCTACTTCTCAAAGCATAACTTTTATAGGGCGGCATAAGGGATTGGCTATTGGCAACGGGTTGGTTTTTTACCTGATGCATTTTATCCCAATTTTAGGATGGCTACTGGCACCCAGTTATGCTGTAATTGCGGCAACCATCAGTTTATACAAAGCCCGGAATGTGGGTTTGGTAAATGTTTCGGGCAAGATCAATTTAGAATCATGAACTCAGTTATATACCTTATTCCCACAGTTTTGGAAGAATCGGCAACTGAAACGATTCCGCATTACATTATTGATGCTGTAAAAAACTGCCAGGTAATTTTTGCCGAAAATGAAAGAACAGCCCGCCGCTTTTTAAAAAGTATTTGTAAAGAAATTGTGATTGATGATTACGAATGGTTTACCATACACAAGGCCGAAAATGATCTTGTAAATACTTTTAAACAAAAAATCAGGGATGGAAAAAAAATTGCCATCATCAGTGAAGCCGGTTGCCCCGGTATTGCCGACCCCGGCCAGATACTAATTGCTGCAGCCCAGGAAATGAATGCAACCATTAAACCCCTTGTGGGCCCAAGTTCTATACTGCTGGCATTAATGGCAAGTGGTATGAACGGACAACAGTTTGAATTTGTTGGTTACCTCCCCATTGATAACCTGGAACGAAATAAAGCAATTACTGCTTTGGAGGTTTCTTCTCAAAAGAAAAACAGTACACAAATATTTATTGAAACGCCTTACCGTAATAATCAACTGTTGGAAAATTTATTGAAAACCTGCAGGCCCGCCACCAAACTTTGTATTGCTGCAGAATTAACCGGTGCCAACGAATTCATAAAAACAAAAACCATAGCCGATTGGAAAAAAGAAAAAACCGACTTTCATAAAAAGCCGGTTATATTTTTATTGTATGCAGGAACTTAGTTAATGATCTATAGGTTTTGTACTGATTATTTTGTCAACAATATATTTACTGAAACCACGCCAGGGCAAGGTTCCCTTATATTCCTTATAATGCAGGTCAAAATAATTGCCGCTGTTGTTCATCAATATATTGGCAATACTGTCGTTGGTAACAGAAAATTCAAATTCGTAAGAGCTGATTGCTCCCGGCGACTTAGACCTGATGCCTGACTGTATAAGTTTTCCTTCGTAGGTTTTAAAAACATTTCCTTTTTTAACCACATAGTTCAATTCACCCGATTTAACGCCTTCGCCAAAAACAAAATAATATTTCCACCAGAAACCAATGGCGCAGGTAAGTAAAACAATAAAAACAAACCATCTTAAAAATTTACGAAAACCGCTTTTTTTCTTTGGTTGTGCTTTTGCAGCCTGGTCAAATTTTACATCTTCCATAACATAATTTTTTAAAAGTAATTATAATCCATATTTATCAACGAGGTAA
The DNA here is from genome assembly GCA_031417255.1 of Chitinophagaceae bacterium. GTDB lineage: Bacteria > Bacteroidota > Bacteroidia > Chitinophagales > Chitinophagaceae > Ferruginibacter. The sequence continues at coordinate 15,030 of JANOVD010000257.1, read as the reverse complement.
ACCATTATGGCCATTACCACGCTGCATAAATTTAATTCCTGTGCATGTACTTTTTCAAAAACATCCGAAGGTGCATGATGCACATCAAAATATCTTTGCCCGGTTGTGCTTAATCCAAATTGGGCTGTTTTAAATAATGTTTGCAGCGGCCCAATGTCGGCACCGCCTCCACCACCTTCGCTAAACGAAAATTTTGCAGCATCAAAAGGTTCAAAATATTTTATCCAGCCTTGTACTTTTGCAAACTGTGCTTTGGTCATTCCGCAACTAAAGCCCCGTGGAAATTCTGCACCACCATCACTTTCCATAGCCATCACATGTTTTTCATTTTTCAGTTTTGCTTCTTTGGCATATTTGTTACCGCCCCGCAATCCATTTTCTTCATTGGCAAATAAAACTATCCTGATGGTGCGTTTGGGTTTATAGCCAATCGTTTTTAACACCCTTAAAACTTCTATGCTTTGTACAATGCCGGTTCCGTCATCGCTGGCGCCTTCGCCCTGGTCCCAGCTATCAAGGTGTCCGCCAATGGTTATTATTTCATCCGGAAATTCGGTACCTTTAATTTCTCCTATTACATTATGCCCGATGGTATCCGGCAACATCACACAATTTGTTCTTATAAAAAAATTCTCTTTTTTATAGTTTCCTTTAATTAAGGCACTCAGCTTATCGGCTCCTTTGGTACTGATGGCAACGGCTGGTATTTTTGGCAATGTATCATTATACCTTATTGCGCCGGTGTGTGGGTAATCGTCGAATGCACCCGTTACAGAACGGATAATAATTGCTACTGCCCCATATTTTGCTGCCGCAGAAGCGCCGTTGCTGCGGTATCTTACGGCATCGCCATAAGCGCCTCTTAACAGCGTTTTATTAAACGGATAATTATAAAAAACAATTTTTCCTTTTACTTCATCCTTTCTTTTATTTAGTTCTTCAAAATTTTTTACTTCAATCACTTCTGCTAATACCCCTTTATCACCGGTTCCAACCGAATTACCAATGGCAAGTACATCAAACTCCGGATCAGCACCACGCTTTTTGGTTTTGTATCCGGCAAATTCTTTTTTCCCTCTAACCCAATGTGGCACCATACATTGCTGCAGGTAAACATTTTCGGCACCAGCTTCTTTTAATGTTTTTACACCCCAGGCCTCGGCTTTATACATACCGGCACTGCCGCTTAAACGGTGCCCTACAGTTTTACATAAAATATACAGATCAGACATGCCTTTACCATTCAATAAAATCTCGTCCGAAATTTTTTTTATCATCAGGGAATCATCAGATTGGGCAAAGCCCGAAAAAAAAGTAACTGTAGAAAACAGGATCGATGTAAAAATTCCTTTGAGCATAAGCTGAGTTTATGAACAAACTTACTGATTAAAAACGAATACATGAATTGGGTACATTTCAAATTGTCGCTTTTGTCATGCTGATCCCGATAGCTATCGGGATCAGCATGACAATGGAGTAGAAAAGAGCGAAAAACAAAAGCGACAATTTTAAATGCACCCGAATACATGAATGGAATGAACCGTGAATAATATGTCGGTAAATTGCATAAATATCAATTTTTACTAAAACGCTTTGTATGAATATTGGCATTGTTTGTTACCCTACTTTTGGCGGTAGTGGCGTGTTGGCAACCGAACTGGGAAAAGCGTTGGCAGATAAAGGGCATAATATTCACTTCATAACTTACCAGCAACCCGTTCGACTCAGTGGTTTTCATGCCAATATATTTTACCACGAAGTAAGGGTGCCCACATACCCGCTTTTTGATTATCCGCCCTACGAGACCGCTTTGGCCAGTACCATGGTTGATGTTATTTTGAATAATGATGTTGATCTGTTACATGTGCATTATGCCATTCCGCATGCTGCAGCGGCCTACATGGCCAAACAGATACTGGCCAAGCAGGGAAAAAGAATACCGGTTATCACCACTTTACACGGAACAGATATAACCTTGGTTGGGCGTGATAAAACCTACAGCCCGGTAGTAACTTTTTCGATGAATGAAAGTGATGCACTTACGGCTGTATCACATAACCTTAAAGAAGAAACCTATAAAAATTTCACTATAGAAAAGGAAATTGAAGTAATTCACAATTTTGTGGATGTAAAACGTTTTCACAAACAACCGGTGGATGCATTCAGAAAACTGATCTCGCCCAATGGAGAAAAAATAATTGTACATGCTTCTAATTTCAGAAAAGTAAAAAGAGTGGAAGACGTGGTTGCTACATTTTTACTGATACAGGAAAAAATGCCGGCAACGCTTTTGCTGTTGGGCGATGGCCCTGAAAGGACTCATATTGAAGCCAGCGCCCGACAATGCGAATCGCATAACACGATTAAATTTTTGGGCAAGCAGGAGCAGATGGAAGACATTTTACCCATTGCCGATCTGTTTTTACTGACGAGCGAATATGAGAGTTTTGGATTGGCTGCACTTGAAGCCATGGCGGCTGAAGTGCCTGTAATATCTACCAATGCCGGAGGTTTACCCGAAATAAATATTAATGGCTACTGCGGTTTTATGAGTGATGTAGGTGATGTGGAAGACATGAGCAAAAACGCCCTGCACATTTTACAGGATGAAGACACTTTAAAAAAGTTTAAGGCAAATGCATTGGCGCAGGCAAAAAAATTCGATATTGAAAATATTGTTCCGCTTTACGAAGCGCTTTATAAAAGGGTGATATAATTTATCTTTTCAGCCATTTTTCCGGGTCAATATAATTCCCTTTTTCATCACTAAGATATAAATCAATGGCACCTGTACCATCCAGGTTGGGAGCCGCTTTACCTATTACCTGTCCGGTTTTTATTTTCTGTCCGGTTTTAACCATAACACTTCCCAGATTGCTATAGGTACTGAAATATTTACCATGCTGAACCATAATCATCTGCATATCATCAATAAAAGCAATAGTAGAAACCTCTCCATCGAAAATGGCTTTTACATTACTGCCTACATCTGTTGCAACAGTTACACATACTACATCAATAGAACTGCCGCTTGGCAAATGATTTCTGCCAAAATGCATAATCGTTTCTCCTTTATCAACCGGCCACGGAAGCGAACCTTTGTTTTTAATAAAATTCTCATTTAGCTCAATATTCCCTGCATTTAGCAATACACTTTTAATTTCCTTAACCGTTTCTTTTTTTCCAGGTGTAACAATAATTGGTTTTGTTTCTATATTAGTATTTTCCTTTGCTTTAGCAATAGCTGCTTTTTTTGCATCGTTCATTGCTTTTTTAAAGGCTGCTGCTATTGCTTTTTCAACTTTTACTTTTTGTTTTTTATATGCAGTAAGCTGATTGTTCAGTTGTTTTCCTTCTTTTTTCAATTCATTCACGATCTTGTCCTTTACACTCTTTTGTGCTGCCAGGGCGCCAATTTCTTTATCCTTTACTTTAAGCACTTCATTTTTCTTTTCTTTAATACTGCCAAGTTCATTTAATCTATGTTTGCGCAACTCCTGTGTTCTTAAAATATTTTCTCCCTGTTTTTCCCGGTAACTTCTGTAATACTTTAAATAAGCAATCCGCTTAATGGCATCATTAAAACTGGCAGCCGAAAAAATAAAGCTTAAAAAGTCGTAGTTGTTCCTATTTTTATAAGCATACACCATGCTTTTGGCATATTCTTCTTTTAAGGTATCCAGCAGTTTATTGTAACGGGTAATTTCACGCTGATTGGTGTAAATATTATCATCCAGGATATTGATGTCTTTGCTGATATTTTCTATGAGCCTGTTTTGCAGTTTTAATTTATCATTGATAAGTTTCCACTGAACAAGATTTTCTTTTGTTTTGGTTTTGTTGTTGTTGAGCAATTTTTGTGTTTGCTCCATTTCTTTTTTTAACTGTGCCCGTTGTTTTTCCAGTTCTTCACGGGTTTCCTGGGCATATACAGCAAGGCTAAGCAAAGTAAAAACGGCAATATTAAAAATGAATTTCATCATACTTGTAATCAGGTTAATTCAAAAATACTAATCAAAATTTAAGCAAAGCAGAAAATAAATTTCACAGGCTGTTAATAATTACAAATAACGCTTACCTGCTTGTATAATTTTTTGGAATGTGAAAAGAAACTGATAATTCTTTGTTAAACTCATACTGTTTAAAATTGAGCCTGATATCAAGTTTGTTTTTTTCTGAAACAGTTATCTCCCGCCAGGTAGAAAAATTAAATCCCGATTTGTTTTCATAATCAGCATATGTAAGATCAGCAGTGCGGCTTCTGTTAATATCAACATCATCCAGTTTACTGTGTGTTAAATTATAATTATGCGAAGAGAGTGTAAGCAGGTGTTTAAAATATTTTCCAACCATAGAAAACAGAATTTGATCATCTGTTTTTTTATAATACACAATATTGCTGTCAACAAAAACAGGGTTACCAATCAACAGGTCCTGCAGTGTTTTATAATCAAAAGGAATTTCTGTTACTTCCTGTAAATAATCAAAAGAGCGGTATAGTACTTCCTTTTCCTGCTTATTCAGCAGTATAACACTGTCTTTGGTTATAAGTACCCGGTATATTTCAATATTTAAAATAGAAGCACTAAGCGATATCCATATAGTGCTGTCTTTAATAATTCTTACAATTGCCGTTACATCGGGCTGCTTTCCTTTACTATCCTGGTAATCAACTTTAATTTTTGCATTAAAGGTTTTAAAATCAATATAATTATGATTCAGGTTTTCAATGGTTTTTTGAATCCTTAATAATGAGTCAACCTTTGATTGATCAATGATGATAACAGCAGTAGAATCTTTAGGTGCAATAGCTTTATTGATCTGTTTAACTGTTTTACAACTGAATACCGAAAAAATCAATATGGATAAAATGCAGGTTGTACTTATATAATTCATCAGGTTTTGCTTGTTTATTATTTTATATAATTCCGGTATGGCCAAAGCCACCTTCACCCCTCATAGATTCATTTAATTGTTCAACCAAAACCAATTCAGCTTTTTCTGTTTTGGCAATTATCATTTGTGCAATTCTGTCTGTATGATTTATCACCTGTTCCTCATTACTGAGATTTATGAGTATCACTTTTAACTCTCCCCTGTAATCTGCATCAACCGTACCCGGAGAATTTAAGCAGGTTATCCCCTGCTTTATTGCCATACCGCTCCTTGGCCTTATTTGAGCCTCGTATCCATCCGGTAATTCAATAAATAAACCTGTGGGGATTAACTTCCGCTCCAATGGCTGTAATGTTACCGTTTCATAAAGATTGGCCCTAATATCCATACCTGAAGAACCCGCAGTTGCATAAGCCGGTAAAGGATTTGATGACTTGTTTACTATTTTAACACGAATTGCCTGCATGGCTGCAAAGTTAGCAATGTATAAAGGAAATTGAGCAAGAACAGTTAATTATGAAATGTTTTTAACGAATGAGCAGAACAGTACCTTGCTCATATATCTTCTTTCCTCTGCGGTTTACATAAGTTAACATCCACAGGTAAGCGCCATTGGGTTGTTTTTTTCCTTTAAAAGTGCCATCCCATTTTTGAGTAATATCATTACTGTTAAAGATCAATTGGCCCCATTTGTTGTAAATCTGTAAAGAAAAATATTGAACAGCAACATTATCTATTACACCAAATGTTTCGTTTATATTATCATTGTTTGGTGTAAAAGCTGAAGGAATATATACATCGCAATCACCTGGTTTTACGATGATCGTGTCAGAAGCTTCGCATGAATCTTGTGTTACAGTAACATAATAAGTTCCTGTTTGATTTACTAAAATGGACGGCGTTGTTTCGCCGGTACTCCATAAATAACTGTTATAATTTGAACTGATGGTTTGTAACAGCACAGGTTTGTATTTACAGATGGTTGTATCCAAACCCAGCCCTACAACAGGTTTTGGCCTTGGTAAAACACTGATGGTGTCTCTTACTTTACAACCATTCTGTTCCAGCTCCAGCCAATAATTACCAAAGCCGGTTGTTGTTATTTTACTGCCGTTGAAACCTGTATTCCATAAATAATTTACACCAAAAATCTCCTCCACACCAATTTCTAAAGTTAATACGTTACAACTTGATGTATCGGCTCCTAAAAATCCACCCGAACCGGCTATCCATATTCTCCGGTTGATGGTATCATTTAAACCTGAACAATCTATCTTATAAACAATCAGTTTTACATCATAAAAACCTGGGGCTGCATAAGTATGTGTTGGTTGTAAAACCTGCGATTGTTGAGCATCGCCAAAATCCCATTTAACCGAATCAATATTGTTGAGGCGGTTGATAGTGAAGGATACATTCAGGTTTGTGCAATTACCTACCCTGCTAAAGTCATATGGATTGGAAGTGCTGTCGAAATAACTTTGCATAAAATGAGGAAGGCCAAACTGAACTGAGCTGTTTACAGGACCTAAGTATATTTTATTGAACACAAAGTTACATCCTGCGCCATATGTATTTGGGTTATCAATAACAGAAATTGAACTATCATTCCACATGGCCATATAGATCTTATTATCGGGCCCCATTTGTAAAGCGCCGGCAAACCAGGGTGTGGTTTGAGCAATAGTTTGTTTTGATGCCAGAATAGTTGCTGCATTATTTGATGTAATATCAAACTGGTAAAGGGTACAAGGGTCAGATACCGAATTATTGGCAGATACATACAATAATTTACCATCCGGCGAAAATTCAGCTCCATAAATTCCAGTATACGATAACTGATGTGGAATGGCATTAGGATAAAATATGATCGGGTTCGAAATGATTCCGGTTGTATTGTCAAAATCCATTAGTTGCACGGCATCATTATCAAAAGAATGACAGGCCACCAATTTATTACCCTTACTTGAAAATTTTAAAGTGCCGATTGAATTATTGATTTGTCCGTTTATTACCAACCCTGCACTACTTACAACCGGTGTTGTACTTAAACCCGCAGCTGTTAATAAATAAGTATGGTATTCATCTGTGTTCCATTTTTGAATCACAATCCATACATCCCTGTTGTTACAATGCCTGATAGCTGAAAGTTTTTCAAGAACACTGTCTTTAATCAACACATTTTTTACAGTAACGTCTCCAAAACCGCCATCGGCTTTCATATCAATAATACTATAAGAAAATAATGGTTCTTCTTCCCTGGCAGATCCGATTGTAAATAAATAATACATACTGTCGTTGCCGGGCATAGGAACAATTACTGTATTATCTGTGCTGCTTAAATCTCCTCTTAAACCGTTGCCGTTGGGCATGGAAAGATGTTTTCTATTTTGTACAATAGTTCCATTTGTATAAAAAAGTAATTTACCATTGTTATCACTCATGGCCGCTGAGCCTTCCTGTGAATTGGCAGTTCCATTATTTACTGCAAGAGGTGGAGATTGATTAAAGTCAAGCCCAACAAGGTTTCCAAAATACCAGTTATTTGTTTGCTTTTGTGCAAAACTAAAAAGTGTACTGATTATAAGGCCTGTTATGAAAATGTATTTTTTCAAAAAATGATTTTTCAGTGTGTTTATTTTAAACAAAGTAAAACTGTTGCGTAAGCTTTCAACCCTTCTTCACGGCCAACAAAACCCATTTGTTCTGTAGTGGTAGCCTTAACAGAAACATCAGCAATTGTTACATGAGTAATTTCAGCAATAATCTGCTGCATTTGTGGTACATACAATTTTATTTTGGGAGATTGTAAGCAAAGGGTACTGTCAATATTAATAATTTTGTAACCCTTTTCATCAATAAGATCAACACATTTTTTCAGTAATATTTTACTGTCAATATTTTTATAAACTACATCTGTATCCGGAAAATGAGTTCCAATATCTCCCAAAGCCAATGCTCCTAATATGGCATCACAAATTGCATGCAACAACACATCAGCATCACTATGCCCCAAAGCTCCCTTGTTGTGTGGTATTTTAACTCCCCCTATCCATAAATCCCTCCCTTCTTTTAATTGGTGATAATCCACACCTGACCCAATTCTATATGACATAGTTTATTTTATGCTGTAAATATCTGTAATTTTTGCTTCATTATAAAACAAAAAAGCGTTCCGGTAAAACCGGAACGCTTTTTTTACATGAAAAATCATTTATTATTTTTTGCTCATAAAATCAAATACTAAACCAAAACGATAAGTATTAGATAATGGATTACGATTAGTACCATTTCCTGTTGGGAATATATAAGAGAAGTTTAAAGCAGCAATACTGTATTTAAGACCAGCACCTACTGAAAAAAACTTTCTGTTACCCTTATTTGCGTTTTCGTAAAAATAGCCAGCCCTGAAACCAAATTGGTTATTATACCAGTATTCTGCGCCAATGCCTATGTTAACTTCCTGAATTTCGTTGTTAACTCCATATCCATCACCAAACGACCTGGCCCAGCTGCTTACTACACTACGATTTCGGTATGTAACCAAAGCTGCAGAATCACCAGGGCCACCGGTTAAAATTGGAGGTGTTGGCACCAATAATTTATTTAAATCCAATGCAAATGTTATTTTATTAGCCTCATCAAATACTTTGGTATATGCCAAGCCAAAACCTATGTTAGCTGGTATATAATCTTTTTGATTCGCATCGCTTGAGTAAGATACTTTAGACCCTAAATTACTCAATGTTAAACCCCAGTTTAAACCCTGGCCATTTTCTTTGGCACCATGATGATACAAATGTAAATCACCCGCAACTGAAGACCCTGCTTTATAATTCACACTATTAAAAGTTCCTTTTGCTAAGTTTGAATTAATATACCTGATGGCAATTCCCAATCCTAATTTTTTGGTTAATTTCCTGGAATAGCCAACATCAATAGCCATTTCCCTGGGGTTATATTGTTGAAGATCATTACCGTTTTGATCGGTAAATTGTACAGTACCAAGCTTAAAATATCTTAATGAGGCAGAAATAGCCTGCTGATCATCAATTTGATAATATCCACCTAATGATGCAAGAAATACATCATTTACAGATAAATCTCTTAACCATGGAGAATAGTTAACAGCTAAACTAGCTTTGCTTGTGGCAAATGGGGTTCTGGCTATGTTAGCAAAAGCAGCGTTTGCATCAGGTGCAGTTGCAATACCCACATCTCCCATACCGCCGCTACGGGCATCAGGTGATATACGTAAAAACGGAACAGCAGATGTTACGACGTTTATGTTCTGGGCAAAAGATACAGTTATTGTTCCTCCCAGTAACATAACTAAGGCAGTTAGTTTCAAAGTTACTTTTTTCATGCGTTTTGATTGTCTTGGTTAGGTAGACTTACCTCTATAAGCGTTAAGTTTTATGATTGTATTCTGTTGTAAAAATAATAGTTTTATTGAAATGAACAACTAAATTATAAAATCTTGTTAAAAAAAAGCTAAAAAAACGTACTCTTTTCAAAGATAAAGGTTTTTTTTTCAGAACAATACCCTAAAGTTGTAATTATTGACAATTAATTTGATTTAACTGCAGATTTTCAACTTTTTTGCCAACATCACTTCACTTAAACGGGTTGAATTGTTGTTTATTGCAGCCAAATGTATTTTACCCCCTCCTTTCCTTTCAAAAAAACTCTCCCTTTAAAACACTTTGTAAGGTACAAATCTTTCTTTTTAAATTTTAATTTTAAAAGAAATTAACAACGCTCATTTTATAATCGTTTGTTCTTTGTTGTATGCAAGATTAAAACTCTTGTTTATATTAACCAAAAAAAAATTGAAAAAATTTTAAAAAATTATTACAGGTTTTCAAATAACAGGTTTATAAAATTGTAGTTTTTCAGTTTAAAGCCCGGTTTTTCTCTTTTACAATCATTGCCAGTAAAGCATTTTAACGATTTTACTTATTTCAAACAGTGCATATTGTTGTATGTTATTAAAATATTATTATTGATTTTTACTGTATTAACAGGTTATTGGTTTAAATATTTTTATTTCTTAAATTTTTATCTGAGTCCAATTTTTTAAGGTAATTTTTTATACCCAAATCGAAAAACAGGCATTTTACAAAATTTATCCCGGCAAGGATTTAATTAAAAGACTACAGTTTAAACTCAGCATACAATACTGTTTTCTCAACAATGATTTAAACGCATTTTCAAACCAGTAATAATACAAAGGATAGAAATTTCAATTTTTTAAAGACCTGTCGTTAAAAAACAGTTGTCCAAATACTTTAACTTTAAAAAAAGAGTTGAAAATATACCAAATTCACCTAAAGTCTTTATATTCGCAGCCGGTACAACCTCATATACAATAATTAAGAAAACCTTTCGTTAAAACAATACTCATAAACGAATGAACATGATTAAACTACTTTCCGGCAAAAATGCGCTGATTCTGGTAATTGCCGCCCTTTCTTTAAGTGCCTGTAAAAAAGGCGGTCTTTTCGGCAAAAAACAAAGCAAATCATCGGCTACCGGCTGGAACTACGATGACAAAAACATGGGAAATTTTCATGTTTCAAAAGTAAAATATCCAAAAGCCGGGCCGGGCCTGGTTTTTGTACAGGGCGGTTCTTTTGTAATGGGAGCCAAAGTTGAGGATGTAATGGGCGACTGGAATAATGTTCCACGCCGTATTACTGTTCCATCTTTCTTTATTGATGAAACAGAAGTTGCCAATGTACATTATCGTGAATATTTATACTGGCTTGAAAATACATTTTCAGGCGATACTACTATTCTCAACAAAGCCTTACCAGATACACTGGTGTGGCGTGAAGAACTGGCTTATAATGAGCCGTATGTAGAATACTATTTCCGTTTCCCCTCATATAATTACTATCCTGTTGTTGGCGTAAGCTGGCGCCAGGCACACGATTTTTGTATCTGGAGAACTGACCGTGTAAATGAACTGAACCTGCAAACCAAAGGCTATCTTAAAAAAGATGCCATAAAGAGAGAAATGAAAGGTGGTGGTGCCGATGGTTCATTTAATACAGAAACTTATTTGATGGTGCCTGATATGATCCAGGGAAGAAATAAACCTAAAAAATCGGCCTTAAAGGATGTTAACGGCAAACCCCGTTCTACTGTGCGTATGGATGATGGTATTTTAAATATGGGTTACCGCCTGCCAACCGAAGCAGAATGGGAATATGCTGCTTACGGCATGTTAGCTCAAAACCCAAATCCCCGTAATAGTGAAAAGAAGAGTGGTGAAGAATTATTTTCAAATCAACAAATTTATTCCTGGAGCAATAACCCCAATGGATTACGTGATAACCGCCGTGGAAGCTGGCAGGGTAAATTTTTAGCCAACTTTAAGCGTGGCAGTGGCGATAATATGGGAATTGCAGGTGGTTTAAATGACCGTGCTGCAATACCGGGTAATATCAAATCTTTTTACCCTAATGCCTTTGGTTTATATAATATGAGTGGTAATGTAAGCGAGTGGGTTGGTGATGTGTACAGGCCAATGACACCAACAGATGGTGAAGATTTCAACTATTTTCGTGGTAATAAATTTCAGAAATACTTTAAAAATTCCGGTGGTGAATATGAAAGAGACAGTATGGGCCGTTTGAAAAAAGTTGACATCTCGGATGAAGAGGTTAAGAACCGTTCAAATTATCAGAACAACAATGTAATTAATTATCTTGATGGTGATTCATCAAGTGGTGTTTCATACGGATATGGAATAACTTCATTAATCAGTGATGAATCAAGGGTTATTAAAGGCGGAAGCTGGAACGACAGGCCTTACTGGTTATCGCCAGGCACCCGCAGGTTTATGCAGGAAGACCAATCTGCCAGTACAGTTGGTTTCCGTTGCGCCCAAACTTATTTAGGCCCGCCCGAAGGGCCCGGATTTAAAGAGGGTAATATTTTTGGAAAACGTAAGCAAAATTCCCGCAAGGGCAAAAGGAAGAAAAAATAAAATCTTTCTATATTTTAAAAAAAGCCTCCTTCATCAGGGAGGTTTTTTTATTTCTTTTATTCCATACTTCTCCACTAATTTTGAAGCATGCAAATACCCGAATTATATAATTTATACCTCAAACACCCATCTATACAAACTGACACCAGGAAAATAAAAAGTGGCGATCTTTTTTTTGCACTGAAAGGCCCCAATTTTAATGGTAATCAATTTGCAAAGCAGGCACTTACAGCGGGAGCTGCTTATGCAATTGTTGATGAAGAATTAAATGAACGGGATGACAGGATCATACTGGTAGATGATGTATTAAAAACTCTGCAGGATCTGGCACATCATCACCGCAGACAATTTATTTTACTAAATGCCCAAAAACAAATACCATTCATTGCAATTACAGGAAGCAACGGTAAAACAACATCAAAGGAATTGGTACATGCAGTTTTATCATCAACCTACAAAACATATACAACAGAAGGTAACCTCAATAACCATATCGGCATACCTTTAACCCTTTTAAAAATAAAACAGGATGCTGAAATTGCCATTATAGAAATGGGGGCCAACCATCAAAAAGAGATTGAAGGTTATTGTACATACACTATGCCTACACATGGCGTTATTACAAACTGTGGCAAAGCCCATCTGGAAGGCTTTGGTGGCGAGGAGGGCATACGCAAAGGCAAGGGGGAATTGTTTGATTATTTAATGCAGCATAATGGTACAGCCTTTGTAATGTGGGACTATGATTATTTACAGGAGATGAGTAAAGGAATAACAAACCTGGTTAGTTATGGAACGCATGATGCCGGCGTAACAGGAACAGTAAAAACCTGTACCGGTTTATTAGAGGTTACAATAAATTCGGGGGCAGATATAGATTTGATAAAAACAAATTTGATTGGAGAATATAACCTGCCAAATATTTTGCTTGCTGTAGCCATTGGCAAATATTTTAAAGTACCTGATGAAAAAATAAAAACCGCATTGGAAAATTACATTCCTTCAAACAGCCGCTCTCAGTTAATAGAAAAAGATGGCAATAAAATAATTTTAGACGCTTATAATGCAAACCCAACCAGTATGAAAGCTGCAATAGAAAATTTTGCTAAAATGGAAGGATCAGATAAAATACTTTTGCTTGGCGGCATGATGGAATTGGGTTTAGAAAGCGTGCATGAGCACCAGACACTAATTGACCTTATCAATAAATACAATTGGAAAAATGTGGTTTTGGTTGGAGGCGATTTTAATAAAGTTGATCATCCTTATTTATATTTTGATAATTCTATCCAGGTAAAAGAGTGGTTTAAAGATCAAAACTTTAATCTTACCAATATTTTAATAAAAGGTAGCCGCAGTACACAAATGGAAAAGGTTCTGGAATAAAAAACCCTCCGTTGCTAAAGCGCCGCCTTGGTTCGTGTCGCCGCCTTGGTTCGTGTCCCTACGAACTCGCCGCCTTGGTTCGTGTCCCCACGAACCGAAATGTTGCAAAACAAAAAAGGTACTCGAATAAAAAACCCTCCGTTGCTAAAGCTATGGAGGGAAAAGCGGAGACTGAGGGATTCGAACCCTCGGTAGAGTTTCCCCTACACACGCTTTCCAAGCGTGCTCCTTCAGCCACTCGGACAAGTCTCCAATTTTTTACCGGGTGGCAAAAATACAGTTTCAACACTTATAAGCCGAATATTTTTTCAGCATTGGCCGTAGTTACTGCAGCAACTTCATCAACCGATACTTTTTTTATCAAAGCCAGTTTTTCAATAACATATTTTAAATAACTGCTTTCATTCCGTTTTCCTCTAAACGGCACTGGCGTTAAATACGGAGAATCAGTTTCCAGCACCATATATTTTAAATCAACTTTTTCAAGTACTTCGGCCAGGCCCGATTTTTTATAGGTAAGTACCCCACCAATGCCTAAATAAAATCCTGCATCAATTATTTCTTTTGCATTTTCTACTGTTCCTCCAAAGCAATGAAAAATACCCCTTGCACCCGCAGGTACAAATTCTTTAACCACATCAATGGTCTCCTGCATGGCATTCCTGGTATGAATTACGATGGGCAGTTTATATTGCAGCGATAATTCGATCTGCATTCTGAAAGCTTCAAATTGCTGAACGGTAAAAGTCTTGTCCCAATAAAAATCCAAACCTATTTCACCTACTGCTGCAAATTTTCTTTTGCCAAGCCATTCTTTTACAATCGTTAATTCATCCCCATAATTTTCTTTAACCGAGCAGGGATGTAATCCCATCATGGCAAAACATTTTCCGGGAAATTTTTCTTCAAGCAAAAAAATATTATCAATTTCCGAACTGTCAATAGCCGGTAAATAAAATTTATGTATGCCTTCCGCTTCTGCTCTTTTAATCACTTCAGCTATATCTGTTTTAAACTCATCCAGGTATAAATGGCAATGGGTATCTACAATCATACTTTAGTTTGAATTGCAAAAATGCTTAAAAAAAAATTAACGATTCTTTAAACTATGCATTTCATGTGCAGTCTTATCTCCTGTTCGTATTATTCACCTTTAATTTAAATTTTATTTTTATGAAAAAGACTTTAAACCTCACCACATGGCTCCTGGCATTCAGCCTTATTGGAGCCTTAACAATTTCAAGCTGTAAAAAAGAAGACAGCATTAATGCAGTAGCAACAACAGAAACCGAAGCAGTTGAAACAGCAACTACTCAGGAAGCAACTGCCCAGGAAGCTGATGCTGAAGCTCAGTTTGATGATGTTTTTAACATCACAGCCAGTATGAATAAAGGCCAGGTAGGCGAAGATCTTGGTCTTAAGGCCAATGTATCGGGCTTATATGAGCAGGGAAGCACAACAACTACCAATACTGCCCCCTGCTTTACAATTACAGTTGTGCCAAACATTCCCAATGTATTTCCTAAAACGGTAACTATTGATTTTGGTAATGGTTGCCTTGGCCGTGATGGCAAATACAGAAAAGGAAAAATTGTTTCTATTTACACCAATCCAATGGTAGTGCCGGGCGCAAAAGTGAGCACTACATTTATTCGTTACCAGGTTGACAGCCTGAAAATTGAAGGCACACACATTACCGAAAACACCAGCACTTCAAATATGCAGGGTTGGAAAGTTGTAGTGATTGATGG
>JANOVD010000256.1:0-5107 GCA_031417255.1 Chitinophagaceae bacterium | reverse complement strand
TGGCCACCTAATTCTGCAAAAGCTTCCTTTACCTGCCGGGCAGGTGCACTGTTACCGCTAACTGCAAAATCATACAGTCCCGATATCTTATCATCCAAACGAATCGGGTAATTCAATACATCCTGCCCGCTTTTTGCTTTTGTCTGGTGCAGGGCTTCTTCAATCACCGTCATTTGTTTGTTAATGGTATCGGCCTGCTGTTTAATTTCTTTAGGTACATCCTTACCCTGCTTATCCATAAAATCATTGATTTGCTTACGGATATCACGGATATTTTTTCCGGCCTTTTGTATCTCATTAAATTTATCACGGATGGTAATTAAGAAATTAAACTGTTCTTCATAATCCTGCTGCGAAACATTATACACGGGGTTTGCTTTGATATTAAAACTTCCTTCTACTGAATCTTTTTCTGCTTTTATCTTATAAAAATACAGTCCGGGAGCGGCTTTGGGACCAGGCACAGAGCCATGCCAGATTATCAGTCCGTCAATTTTTTCAGCAGGTGGATAAAGCATATTCCATACAAACTGGTTCATGCCATTGCTTACATCAATCTTGTCTTCTTTTTCTTTTGCCTTTGTTGAAAAGGTTTTGATAAGTTTTTTATTTTTATCCAGGATGTCAATACTTACTTTAGCCGAGTCGGAAATATTTTTTACATAATAATTAATTACCGTACCGTTTGGAGGATTCGTTCCTGCATTTTTTGGATTTGGAATTTGAAAGCCATCAAACCGATAAGCATCATTTACCCCAAAAGCAAATAAATTTTTATTGATAATGCTGTTGTCTTTTTGTTGAACTACCGTTAAGTCATCCAGTACCCAAAATGACCGGCCCTGCGTTGCCACTATTAAATCATTTTCTTTAATGGTAAGATCAGTTATGGGCACCATCGGTAAATTTAACTGAAACGATTGCCAGTTAATCCCATCATCATAACTTATGTACATCCCGTATTCGGTACCACAGTACAATAAACCCGGCCTTTTTTTATCGGCCCTTAAAGCACGGGTAAAATGCATGGTATTAATTCCAATGGTAATCTTTATCCAGCTTTTGCCGTAATCTTCTGTTTTAAAAAGATATGGGGCAAATTCATCGCTCTTATATTTTGTACCAACAAAATAAGCCTTTCCTTTTTTAAACGGATCAGTTTCTACACAGTTCCACATCATCCATTGTCCGGCTTCTTTTGGTGTTACGTTCTCCCAGTTTTTACCGCCGTCTTTACTCACATAAATCAATCCATCATCACTTCCGGTCCACAACAGGTCTTTTTCCAATGCAGATTCTGCTGCAGTAAAAACGGTACAATAAACTTCTACACCGGTATTGTCTTTTGTAATTGGCCCGCCGCTTGATGCCTGGCGTTTTTTATCATTCGTGGTCAGGTCTCCGCCCAATGCTGTCCAGGATGCACCTTCATTATCGGTAACAAATAAATGGTTGCCTCCGGCATATAATTTTTTAGGATTATGCGGCGAAAAGAATATTGGGAAGTTCCATTGAAAACGGTATTTGGCAACATCAATACCGCCACCCAACGGATCATCGGGCCAAACACTAACTGCACGATTCTCTCCCGTTTTGTGATCGAAACGTGACAAGTAGCCGCTGTAATTGCCGCCATAAACAATATCAGGATTTATCGGATCGGCAACCACATATCCGCTTTCATTACCGGCAGTTTCCTGCCAGTCATTCTGTGTAATTTGTCCTCCACTGCTGCGTGATAATATTCTAATCGTTGAATTATCCTGCTGTGCCCCCAATATCCTGTAAGGAAAATGATTATCGGTACTAACTCTGTAAAACTGAGCTGTTGGCTGATTCATATAAGTACTCCAGTTTTCGCCGCCATCAAAACTTATTTGTCCGCCGCCATCATCTGCAACGATCATGCGGTTTCCATCTGCCGGATCAATCCAAAGATCATGATGATCGCCATGCGGTGTTCTTATATTTTTAAAGGTCTTTCCGCCATCGGTGCTTTTTAAAAAATTTACATTGAGTACATACACATTGTTTTCATTTTTTGGGTCAACAAAAACTTTTGTATAGTACCAGGCTCGTTGGCGAATGCTGTTGTCGCTGCTTTGCAATGTCCAGGTTTCGCCACCGTCGCTGCTTACAAAAAATCCGCCATCTTTATTTTCCATGATGGCATACACTTTATAAGAATTACTCTGGCTAACTGCAACGCCAACAATTCCCCAAAGTCCTTTTGGTAACCCTTTTGCTGCAGAAATATTTTTCCAGGTCTCGCCGCCATCAATACTTTTCCAAAGCCCGCTACCTTCTCCCCCGCTTTCCATGCTGTAAGGTGAACGTAACATGCGCCAGGTGCCAGCATACAATACGCTTGGGTTACCGGGTTCCATTACCAGGTCGCTGCAACCAGTCTGGTTATTTACATACAAAACTTTCTTCCAGGTTTTTCCGCCATCAATGGTTTTAAAAATTCCACGTTCTTCATTAGTCCCAAATAAATGGCCCATGGCTGCCACCCAAACTACATCCGGATTTTTAGGATGAATAATTATGCGTATGATATGCCTGGTATCTTTCAATCCAAGGTTACGCCAGCTGCGGCCGCCATCATCTGTACGCCAGATGCCGAATCCTTCACTCACATTTCCCCGTAAAGAGTTTTCGCCTTCGCCAACATATAAAATGGTTGGGTCGCTGGGTGCTATGGAAACACAGCCAATGCTGCCGCCAAAATATTTATCACTGATATTTTTCCAGTTGCTGCCGCCATCAATTGTTTTCCAAACACCGCCACCGGTGCCACCAAAATAAAAAGTGTTTTTTTGGCTGAGGTCTCCCGCTGCAGCAGCGCTTCTACCCCCCCTGTATGGACCAATGGAACGGTATTTTACTTTACTCAATAAAATACTATCGTCGTTTGTAACAGCGGTTTGTTTTTTTTGTGAAAAAGTATTTATTGATACAGCAACAATGATTAAAAGCAGCAATAGTTTTTTCATATAAATTTATTAGAGGTGGAAGATACTAAATGAAATTGTTTTTTAAACTGAAAATTGCCGGGCTAAACCTGCAGGTTTACATTTTATGCCGGCAAAATAAAACCCGGGTTTAAAAACCGGGTTATTGATAATAAAATAAACGGATATTACATATCGTGTTTAAAAGCAGATTCAGGAATTGTTTGATTTACTTTGATGCTTGTAATATAAATTGTTCCGTATTGTTGTGTAATACTGTAAGCCTTTTTAACCCCTTCCACATCTTTATAATCAGCCAGGTCTGTTTGAAGATCAACTTCCTGCCCATTTACTTTTCGCTTGTCAATTGTCCGGCTTATTAAATTTGATTCAACATCAATATAAAGAATTAAAACTTTGCCGCCGACAAGGTTAAGTTTTATTTTATAACAGTTTTTTCCATCAACATCTTCTTTACCCATCAGTTCGGCTTTATGGCCCTTCGCAACATAATCAACCAATGGCCCGGCTAAATCCATATCAGCCTGGTTTTCCTTCACTTCTTCGGGTGTTTTTGGTTCTGGTTTTTGCATTCCCATAAATGGCATGTAAGCCCAGCCTTCTTTTTCTGTAAGCATGTCAAAACCCTGCATACCATTAACAGAAATATCCTGTCGGTTTAATTTATTGTTTACAGTGGTTATCACTATTCCAATTTCTGCACCCTGGTAATTCAGGCTGCCTTCCATCACAATATTCTTAATCTTATTTAAATTTTCTTTGCCACCCAGTGCTTCAATATGTTTATTGATAACCTCATCAACAGTTTGACCCTGGGCAAACTGGGCAAAAACAAGTATAAGAATAAAGAATCCGAAGATGATTAAATTTTTCATTTGTGTTTTTTTTGAGTTCCAAATATAAGGCGAAATAAATAAGTTAAAGAAAGGGTAGTTAAAGCAGATAAGTTACCTATAAAATTTCAGCTTTACTTTACATTAAATATTTTTTCATCAATGGTAATATTGGTTGTTACACTTTCATGTTTTGTTTCTCCACGCTGATTGCTGATATTATAGGCAAACCAAAATCCATCAGCATTTTTTCTATAGTCGCTGTACATGGTTACAAAGTCTTCCAGTGCGCCGAACTGAAATATTTTAGTACTCGTTTTAACAACAAAATTCGACTTGCTGTCGATGCAATAATCTGTTATATTGCCATTTGGCGATGTAACTTTCAGTTTATTACAAAATGAGCCGTTCACTGTGTCTTTACCTGCTAATACTATTTTAATTCCTTTTTCATGGTAATTTAAAAACGGGCCATGCAGGTCTAATTGTACCTGTCCCATTTTAGTCTGGTCATCAGTCAGGGGGCGTGGTTCTTTATCGCCCTGTATGGGTGTATATATCCAGCCTGCTGCAGGAGTTATTACCTGGTAATTGTTTACGCCATTGGCATCAATATCAATGCGTGAGCCAACCATATATTTTTTGGTGGTTGTAATATTAATGGGCGATGGTGCCCCCATTGCTGTAAATGTCCCCGTCATCAATGCACTTGAAAGCGTCAATATCTTTTGTTTTCCTCCCATTGCTTCAAGGTTTTTATTGATGATCTCATCAAGTGTTTGGGCATGTGCAAACTGTGCAAAAAGCAACCCAAAAATCAATATGGCGGGCTTCATCAAATTTTTCATATCTCCGTTTTTTGCTGTAAATATAAATCAAATTTAAGCCTTAATTTATTTTTCATTTATCTTGTAATACCATCTTGATTTACTATTTAGTCCGAAGGACTAAGGGTAAATCTTAGATGGTATTATGCCGATAGAAAAAAGGTTGTAATAAAATTTTTGTTTTATCGGCATAACTTATAGTAATCATACTTTAATATTTAAGAATGAACAGTTTTAAAATAGCAGGCAATATTGTTGATATTAAGGCAAAAAATATTTTTTACGGAGAGGTAGTTGTTGAAGATGGTAAGATTGTTTCAATAAAAGAGCTCCCTGCGAACAACGAACAACGAACAACGGACAACTTTATACTACCCGGCTTTATAGACAGCCACGTACACATAGAAAGTTCCATGCTTGTACCATCCGAATTTGCAAAACTGGCTGTTGTGCATGGCACGGTGGGCACCAT
>JANOVD010000255.1:0-2212 GCA_031417255.1 Chitinophagaceae bacterium | reverse complement strand
ATTTATTATGCTTTTAGGATTACAAAATGTAACATTTGAATTTGGTGCCAGAACAATTGTAGAGGATGCAACCTGGCATATTCAGCCCAATGAACGTATCGGGCTGATCGGGTATAACGGAACGGGTAAATCAACTTTATTAAAGGTACTTACCGGGCAATTTACGCCCAACAAAGGCACCGTTGAAAAAGGTAGGGAAACTACCATTGGGTTTTTGCACCAGGATCTGTTGAGCTTTGATACTGAAGATTCGATACTGGATGTGGCCATGGGTGCTTTTGAACGGGTAAAAGAACTTGAAAAAGAAATTGAAGCAATTGGTAAAAAACTTGAGTTAACCGGTGATGAAACACTGGCACATGATTATGCCGACCGTTTGCATGAACTGGAAGTTTTAGGCGGTTACGATATTCATCACAAATCTGAAGAAATTTTGCAGGGGCTTGGGTTCGCCAATGCAGACCTGCAAAAACCATATAAGCTATTCAGCGGAGGCTGGAGAATGCGAGTGCTGCTGGCCAAAATGATCTTAATGCATCCGGATGTGCTGTTACTGGATGAACCTACCAACCACCTTGATTTACCCAGTATTGAATGGCTTGAGAAATATCTAATTCATTACCCCGGAGCAGTAGTGATCGTAAGTCACGACCGTTATTTTTTAGACAGGATGGTAACCAAGGTTGTGGAATTGTATCAGCAACAGTTACATTTTTATACCGGTAATTATACGTTTTACGAAACGGAGAAAGCATTACGCATTGACATTCAGAAAAAGGCATACGAAAACCAGAAAGATTATATACGGCAGCAGGAAAAATTTGTTGAACGCTTTAAAGCCAAGGCAAGTAAAGCTGCCGCAGCACAAAGTATAGTAAAGCGTTTGGATAAACTTGAGCGGATTGAAGACGTAGAAATTGAACGGCCAAACATGCGCATTAATTTTTCGGTTGATAAACAGCCGGGCAGAATTTTATGTACACTTAAACACGTTTCTAAAAGTTTTAGCGATATAAAGATTTTAGAAGATACCGGTGCCGAAATTGACCGTAATGATAAGATTGCTTTGATTGGTGCAAACGGAAAAGGAAAATCAACCTTACTAAGAGTTATTGCGGGTGTTGAGCATTATACCGGCAACCGCATTTGGGGGCATAATGTAGATGATTCGTTTTATGCACAGCACCAGTTGGAAGCACTGGATATTAACAACACCGTACTGGAAGAAATGAAAACAAGCCGGAGCGGTAAAACAGATCTGGAACTGCGAAGTTTACTGGGTTGCTTTTTATTCAGTGGCGATGATGTAGATAAAAAAATTAAAGTTTTAAGCGGAGGCGAAAAGGCAAGGGTGGCATTGGCAAAAACCATTGTAAGCAAAGCGAATTTTCTTTTGTTGGATGAACCAACAAACCACCTGGACATTCATTCTGTTGATCTGCTCATTGAATCGTTAAACAAATATGAAGGAAGTATAGTATTGGTAAGCCACGATCGTTATTTTATAAGCCGCATTGCCAATAAAATATGGGAGATAGAAGATTATAAAATTCGTGAATTTAAAGGTACTTATAAAGAATGGGAAGACTGGAAAGCCCGCCGTGAAGCAGAAATGAGCAAAGAACAAAAGCAAAAAACAGTAAAGGCTGAAGATGCAGAAATCATTACTGCTAAAAGTACAAAGGCTGAAGAAAAGACAGAACAGCGCAGCTCCATTGATAAAGAATTAAAAAAAGAATTGCAGAAGCAAAAGAATATATTTCAGCAACTGGAACAAAGAATTGCCAATCTTAATAAACAAAAAACACAATTGGAGCTTGACCTGGCATCGCCTGATGTGTATGGAGATAAATCAAAATTTCTACAAACCGAAGATGCATATAAAACCAATACCACTGAATTAAAAAAAGCAAATGCAGATTATGAAATTGCTTTTGAAAAACTGATGGAGCTGGAAGAAAAGATTTGATCAGGAAATCTCTTTAAAAAACAAACAACCATAAAACAAAAATCCCTCCGAGCAATCGGAGGGATTTTTTATATCGCTTAAGAAAAAACTATTAAAAGTTACTCAAAGTCATTTCTACTCTTCTGTTTTTTGCACGGCCTGCAGCAGTTTTATTATCTGCAAGTGGTTTTGTTTCTCCATAACCTGTAGAAGATAAGCGGGCTTCATCAATACCTTTACTTACCAGATAAGCTTTTACTGAAG
>JANOVD010000254.1:0-1684 GCA_031417255.1 Chitinophagaceae bacterium | reverse complement strand
TTTGCAAAAGCGCAGGGCAATATGGCTGATTATAACAACTATATAAAAAGAGCACAGGCCTATAAAAATATTTTTGATGTGCAAACCGGTTTTATGCGCCCACGCAAAAACGGTAACTGGCTTTCGCCTTTTGACCCACGTGAAGTGAATAATAATTTTACTGAAGCCAACAGCTGGCAATATTCTTTTTATACACCGCAGGATATTAATGGTTATTTAGAAATGATCGGTGGCAGAAAAAAAATGGAAGAAAAACTTGACCAGCTTTTTGCGGCAAATTCAAAAACAACGGGACGTGACCAAAGCGATATAACCGGGCTGATAGGCCAGTATGCACATGGTAACGAGCCCAGCCATCATATTGCTTACCTGTACAATTTTACCGGTGCAGCTTATAAAACGCAGGCCATGGTAAACCGTATTATGCATGAAATGTATAAGGATACACCCGACGGGCTGGAAGGCAATGAAGACTGCGGGCAGATGAGCGCCTGGTATGTGTTGAGCGCTTTGGGTTTTTATCCCGTTACACCGGGTACAACAGATTATATTATTGGTACACCGTTGTTTTCATCTGCAACTATTCATTTAGAGAATGGAAAAACATTTACTGTAAAAGGGAATAATGTAAGCAAAACAAATTTTTATATTCAGTCGGCATCTTTAAATAATAAACCACATAACAAATCATACATTTCGCATTTTGATATTGCCAATGGCGGCAACTTAAATTTTGTAATGGGCGCAAAACCATCTGCATTTGGCACAACTGATTATCCGGTTACAGCAATTGCAGATAATAAAATTATTTTAAACCCGGTAATTGATGGCGGCGCCATTTCTTTTAAAAGCACCAAAACAATCAGCATCAGCTCTGCACAAAAAGGACTGAGTTATTATTATACTATTGATGGAAGTAAACCAACCATTGCTTCAAAAAAATATACTACCCCAATCACAGTAAGCGAATCAACAACCATTAAAGCCATTGCTATACATGATAAAGGGCAAACCAGTTTTATTACTACTGCCGGCTATAAAAAAATGCCGCATAACAGGACCATCAAACTTAATACGGAATATGAGCAACAGTATGACGGGGGCGGAACAAACGGCCTGATAGATGGCATTACCGGCAGTGTTGACTGGCGCAAAGGCAACTGGCAGGGTTATCAAAAAACAGATATAGATGCAGTGATTGATCTGCAGGAAACAAGATCCATATCAAAAGTAAATATTGGATTTTTACAAGACAGCCGTGCATGGATAGTGATGCCGAGAGAAGTTATTATTGAAGTTTCGGATGATGGAAAAACTTTTGTGCCTGTTTACAGCGGTAAAAACTTTTTGCCCATTGAAGATGAAAAAGCACAGTTGAAAAACGTGGAAGCCGTTTTTACAACGGTATCCACAAGGTATGTAAGGGTAAAGGCCATTCAATATGGTAAGTTACCTGAATGGCATTTAGGGGCAGGAGGGGATACGCATATTTTTGTGGATGAGATAAATGTTCAGTAAATAATAAAAATCCCGGAACATGTTCGAGGGCACTGAAAAAGTCTTTTTAAAAGTCAAATAAAAAGGGAGTAAAAAACTAAAGTTTTTGCTCCTTTTTTTGTATCTTATACATTCTACAAAAAGGCAAAAAATGTTACTGCAACAACAAAAAATTCAGTTAAGTACT
>JANOVD010000253.1:0-4871 GCA_031417255.1 Chitinophagaceae bacterium | reverse complement strand
TTCTTCTGCAGGGATATTATCAACCAGTTCATGTGCGCTTGTACCTTCCTCATGGCTGTAAGTAAAAATGCCAACCCTATCGAAACGCATTTTTTGTAAAAAAGTTTTTAGTTCTTCTACATCATCTCTTGTTTCGCCAGGGAAGCCGGCAATTAAAGTGGTACGCAAACAAATATCAGGCATACGGTTTCGTATCTCCCCAACCAGGTCTTCCATTTCCTCCCGGGTTATCTGACGTTTCATCAGCCGCAGCATCTTGTTGGCAGCATGTTGCAAAGGCATATCTAAGTAATTACAAATGTTATCCCGCTCTTTTATCGCATCAATTATTTCAATCGGAAATTTTGATGGATATGCATAATGCAAACGTATCCACTCCAGCTCTTTTACATCGGCCAGGGCATGTAGTAATTTTGGAAGCTCTCTTTTTTTATAAATATCCAAACCGTAATAAGTTAATTCCTGGGCAATCAGCATTACTTCTTTAACGCCACGGTCAACCAAACGTTTGGCTTCATCAACCAGTGATTCAATTGTACGGCTAACATGCCCGCCACGCATTAATGGTATGGCACAAAACGAACAGGTACGGTTGCAGCCTTCGCTTATTTTCATGTAGGCATAATGCTGTGGTGTGTACAATAATCTTTCGCCCATCAGGTCGTTTTTATAATCGGCATCAAATGTTTTTAAAATATTTGGCAGTTCCATTGTGCCGAAGTAAGCATCCACTTCAGGTATTTCTGCCTCCAGGTTATTTTTATAGCGCTCACTCAGGCAGCCGGTAACATACACTTTGTCGAGTTTACCCCTGCGCTTTAATTCAACCTGTTGCAAAATGGTATTGATGCTTTCTTCCTTGGCTTTTTCAATAAATCCACAGGTGTTTATCACTACTATATTATGGTCCTTCTTCGTATTTTCATGTACCACATCAATTTCATTGGCAATCAACTGGCCGCTCAGCACTTCGCTGTCAACCATATTTTTACTGCAACCCAGGGTGATGATGTTTACCTTATCCTTTTTAATTGTTTTTGTCTTCATATAATTGGCGGCAAAGTTAAGCCTTTACCAATCCAGTTATTAAAGCCATTTTCTATAGTAAATACAGTTACCACAGATTCCTTTTTTAAAATCTTTAATATTCTGCATCGTTGAATGTGGATAATATTTTACCTAATAAGAGTATATTTTTATTGTTTATCAATAAATTTTTATCTATATTTGCATTCTAATAAAAAAAACGATAATGAAAATAAGTACAAAACTCATTTTGCAAATATTACATGTAATTGCATGGATAATATTTATAGGTGTATGTATTGAAGCTGGTGGCTCTATCTTCAGTGCTTTTTATACTTTGGTGATAAACCCGGTTAATGCAGCAACATTTTGGGAGGGAAATGACCTGTCGGCCCTTTATAAATACGACCCCGGGTATTTTTTTGCAGAAACATTACTGATCAGCATTGCAGGCGTATTAAAGGCAATTATGTTTTACCTGCTCACAAAAATATTACACAATAAAAAGTTTACTATGTCTCAACCATTCAATAATGAAGTAAGACGTTTCATTATCAATATAACCTGGTTGGCATTTGGGATAGGGTTGTTCACCTCGGCAGGAGTTGGATATACTGAATGGCTGGTTAAACAAGGTGTAGATATGCCGGATACACAACAATTGCGCCTTGGTGGTGCTGATGTTTGGTTCTTTATGAGCGTTACACTTTTTGTAATTGCACAAATATTTAAAAGAGGTATTGAAATTCAAACTGAAAACGAATTAACTGTATAACCATGCCGATAGTTGTAAACTTAGATGTAATGATGGCTAAAAGAAAGATGTCGTTAAATGAACTTTCCGAAAAGGTGGATTTAACATTGTCAAACCTTTCCATACTAAAAACAGGAAAGGCAAAAGCGGTACGCTTTAGTACACTTGAGGCTATCTGTAAAGCATTGAATTGCCAACCCGGAGATATTCTGGAATTTGTAGAATGATTTGTTATGTTGTTACCGGTTTATTTTAAAATGCAAGTTTTAAAATATTACTGTTTCCAATATGTCTTCATCAATAATTAAGTTCAAATCTTTGCCATTCATCCTTAAAAAAACACATTTCGTGAATTATGACATTCACATTACAAATTAGCCTGACTAAATTGCGTCGAAAATTGAAAAACAAAAGTTAAAGTATAACCATGAAACAAAAACTACTGCTGATATTAACTATTAGCTTATTCGCCACCCTGAGTTCATTTGCTCAAAATACAGGCAAATTAACCGGGCAAATTAAAGACATTACCGATAAATCTTTATCTGCAGCCACAATTATGCTACATGCCGCAAAAGATTCGGTTTTGGTAAAAACTGCTGTAACCGACAGCAAGGGTAATTACGAAATTATTCAAATAAAGCCGGGACGCTATTTTGTAAAATCCTCTGTACTAAATATGCAGAAAACAAGTTCACCGGTATTTGAGGTTAAAGAAAATGAAACGGCAACTGCTCCGCTTATCATAACTCAGCCTGCCGAAAAAAGCCTTGCCGGTGTTACAGTTTCGAGTGCAAAACCTATGGTGGAAGTAAGAGCCGATAAAACAATTTTAAATGTAGAAGGCACCATCAATGCAGTGGGTAATGATGCGCTGGAATTACTGCGCAAATCGCCGGGTGTAATGGTTGATAAGGATGACAACCTGAGCCTGGCCGGTAAAAACGGCGTGCAGGTTTATATTGATGGTAAACCAAGTCCGTTATCAGGCGCCGATCTTGCAGCCTATTTAAAATCTTTGCAGTCAGTTCAAATTGAAGCAATAGAAATAATTACCAATCCATCTGCTAAATACGAAGCTGCTGGTAATGCAGGTATCATCAATATTAAACTGAAAAAGAATAAAACATTTGGTACCAATGGTAATGTAAATGCCGGATACAATATTGGTATTTATGGTAAATACAATCTGGGCATGGCATTAAATCACCGCAATGCTAAAATGAATGTATTTGGGAATTACAATTTTAATACCGGTATAAATGAAATGAATTTTAGACTTTACAGGGAACAGGGCGATACCATTTTTGACCAGACAAATAAAATGCTTAACCACAATAAGTATGGGCATAATTTTAAAGCCGGCTCAGATTTTTTTATTGACAAAAAAAGTACCATCGGTGTTATTGTTAATGGCAATATTTCTGAAACCGATATGGATACCGACGGTCCTATGTATATTATTTACAAACCCACAAATACACTTGCCAGATTTTTGAGAGCAACCAATACGAACGATTCTAAAAGGAGTAATGTAAATACCAACCTGAATTATAGGTATGCAGTTACAGGCGGCACCGAGTTAAATATAGATGCCGATTATGGTGTTTTCAGGATCAGGAGTAACCAGTTTCAACCTAATGATTATTACGATGCTTCGGGATACAATAAATTGTACAGTAATGTTTACCGGATGATATCGCCTACCGATATTGATATTTTTTCGGTAAAAACAGATTACGAAAGAAATTTTTATAAAGGCAGATTGGGATTTGGCGGTAAAGTTGGTTTTGTAAAAACCGACAACGATTTCAGGCGCTATGATGTTTATGGCAGCAATGAAGTTTATGACAAAGACAAAAGCAACCGTTTTAAATACACAGAGAATATTAATGCAGTGTATGTGAATTATAACCGGGCTTTTAAAGGATTTATGTTCCAGATTGGAGTTAGGGTTGAAAATACGGTAAGTGATGGTAAATCAACTGGGCTTCGTTATAACACAACAACCAGCACTTACGAAAACTACGATTCATCCATACACCGCAATTATACCGATGTATTCCCAAGTGCAGCATTTACTTTTAATAAAAACCCCATGAGCCAGTTTGGTATTACTTACAGTCGCAGAATTGACAGGCCGGCATACCAGGATCTGAACCCATTTGAATTTAAGTTGAATGATTACACTTTTATGAAAGGTAATACTAACTTGAAGCCACAATACACCAATAGCTTTGGTCTAACACATACTTATAAATACAAACTGAATACACAGTTAAATTACAGCCACGTAAAAGATATTTTTACACAACTGCCCGATACTACAGATGGATCAAAAAGTTTTTTATCCAAAAGAAATCTCGCTACACAGGATATTGTAAGCCTGAACATCAGTTATCCGTATCAATATAAGTGGTACAGTTTTTTTGTTAATGTAAACTCTTACTATTCTATATACAAAGCCGATTTTGGCGGTGGCGACAGGAATGTGAACCTGGAAGTTTTTGCTGCAAGTTTTTACATGCAAAACAGCTTTAACCTGGGCAAAGGATTTAAGGCAGAGCTGAGTGGCTTTTATACTTCTCCAACCATCTGGCAGGGTACATTTAAAAGTATAGCGATGTACAGCATTGATGGAGGCTTACAAAAAACATTGTTTAAAGGAAAAGGTACAGTTAAAGCAGCGGTAAGTGATATGTTCCGGTTAATGAAATTTAAAGGCTACTCTAATTTTACAGGCCAATTTAACGAAGCCAGTGGCCGTTGGGAAAGCCGGCAGTTTAAATTAAACTTCAGTTACCGGTTTGGAAATGCACAGGTAAAAGCCGCACGCCAGCGAAAAACATCTATTGAAGATGAGAAAAAAAGAACAGAACAAAGCGGTGGTATGGGTGGTGGAAATTAAAAAATAATTGAACAGAAATTTTAAAATGCCGCCTTGTAAACAGAGGGCACTGAAAAAGTCTTTTTAAAAGTCAAATAAAAAGGGAGTAAAAAACTAAAGTTTTTGCTCCTTTTTTTGTATCTTATACATTCTACAAAAAGGCAAAAAATGTTACTGCAACAACAAAAAATTCAGTTAAGTACT
>JANOVD010000252.1:0-2526 GCA_031417255.1 Chitinophagaceae bacterium | reverse complement strand
CTTTTGGCCCGCCAGTAAATGGTGCTGCCAGTATATATGCCGCATCATGGTAATCCATTTTCTTTTTAATGAGGCCGCTGTCCAATGGTTCTATCCATCTTACAGTTGCGGGTGAATTATCAAGCCAGTCGTAATTGCGTGGGGCATTCAATACATTGTCGTTTCCTCTTGGTGTGCCTTCGCTGCTGGGTAATTTTGCCAATACTTTTACTGTAGTGGCATTCATATCGGTTATCAGCATGGTGCTGTTAAATCCACCTGCAGTAACTAAATAAGAAAAGGGTTTATCGATCTTTTCTATCAACAAATATTTTTTATCGGGTGATACAGCTACGCTGCTGTAAATAGCCGGAGTTCCCATTTTTGTTTCAACGCCATTGGTATTTTTTACCAATTGGGTGGTTGCATAAAATTCAAACTGTGTTTCATCAAAAGGAGATTTTATCAGGTCCTGGAAAGTTGGGCTTGCGGCTACTTTGCCTAAGTTTTGTTGCACCACGGGGCCGTTGGGTGCTAATGGTTTTTTAGGCGCCATGCTTAATGGTTTGTTTACTGCTGCATATAGTAAGCTGTTGTTATCTATCCAATCGAATGCGGCATTTAAAACTAAATTAACTGCTGCTTTATTTACTTTGGTTGCTTTGTGGGTTTTAATATCTATCACATAAATATCAACAGTGCTGTTTGTTGTATTGGTGAATGCAACTTTATCTTCATTGGGGCTCCATTGCAGGTTGCCGGCTTTAAGGTTTGCAGGTAAGCCAGTAACCCGAAATTCTTTTCCGGTTGCAACTTCTTTAATGGTGATACCGGTAGTGTACGCACTTCTGCTTGGCCCAAAATTGTTTGGGTTGATGCGTAAGCCTGCAATGCGTAATTCGGGTTGTGCAAGGTCTTCAACCAAAGGCATACTGCTGCGGTCAAGTATGAGCATATATATTCCTGTACTGTTAAAGCTTACACCGGGTGTGGGTTTGGCCATTACGAGGTCATAAATTTCTTTTGGCGGTGTTTGGTATTCGATGGCATCCTGTGCAAACAGGTTGTTGCAAATGAACAGCAGGGCAATAAAAATGATCTTTCTCATAATGTAGTTTAGTTTAGCCTCACCCTCGTTCCCTCTCCGGTAGAGAGGGAGGCCGGGCAGTTGTTTATAAAATTAGCAGTTGTAATTAAGCATTTCAACAATTGTTTTTTTTATTCGGCATTTTACCTCACCCTCGTTCCCTCTCCGGTAGAGAGTGAGGCCTGGCAGTTGTTTATAAAATTAGCAGTTGTAATTTAGCATTTCAACAATTGTTTTTTATTCGGCATTTTACCTCACCCTCGTTCCCTCTCCTTGAAGAGAGGGAGGCCTGGCAGTAGTTGTTAATTTTTCTTTTGTAATTAAGCATTTCATCTTTTATTTCTTTATTCTTCAGTGGTAATTCATGCAGTTGAAATATAGGTAAACTTACGAAAAGCTGCAACGACTAATTCCAAATTCCTAATTACTAATTCCCACTCTTTGTTTTACAAATTCATTCTTCTCCAGTTCATTCAGCATGAACAGGGCAAGGTCGCCGGCGTTTATTTTGTATTTATTTGGTTCGGGTGGATAATCGGCACTGGTAACAAAACTGCCTGTTGGCCCTTCGTTGATGATATTGGGCGGACAAACAAATGTCCAGTCAAGCCCACTTTCTTTTAATAATTCAAATGCTTTTTTGTGTTCCAAACCTACGGCTTTATATTCCGGTGGATAATCATCTTTATCAACCAACAGCGAATTTTCATCTGCATTTAAAACGCCCAGGCCGCCAATAGCGATGATTTTATTTACACCTGCCTTGTGCATTTGTTTGATGATGTTTTTCATGCCCAAGGTACGGGCTTTATCGGTGCCATCCATTGCGCCGCCAATGGCAGAGATTACAGCATCACATCCTTTAATAGCGTTATACACTTCGCCTTCATCAAACAAAGCGCCCTGTACCAATTGCAGATTTTCTGTTTGTAAATAATCTGTGGTATATACATTTCTTCCAAATGCTTTTACATGATCGCCGTTAAATAATGCCTGCTGAACAAGTTGTTTGCCAACTAAACCGGTTGCGCCAAATATGATGAGATTCATTTCAAATTTTTTTCAAGGTACGCCAACAAAAAAATTTGCCCAAGTAAAGTTTCTCCCCCATATTTGCAATAGAAATGAAAATGATCAATACAAATAACAACGGTTGGTGGTGGCAGTCAAAATTTTGACGTGTCGCTGTGCTGTTATTAAATGTAACCAAAATAAGTACGAAGCCCCGACACACGTGTTGGGGCTTTTCAATATACGGGTAATGAAAAAAATAGTAATAAAAACCTCTTTCAAAAAAATGCTTGCCGATGTATATACACCGGTTGGTATCTACTTACGGCTGCGTGACCGTTTCAGGGATACAATACTTTTGGAAAGTACAGATTTTCATGCCGGGGAGAATAGTTATTCTTTTATCGGTATCAATGCAGTTGCAGGTATCGAGATCAGTAACCCATCGG
>JANOVD010000251.1:0-2172 GCA_031417255.1 Chitinophagaceae bacterium | reverse complement strand
CGCTGCCTGAGCCTCAGCGCCGGCGGCGGTAGGTCACGAAGTCGAAGGACAGGCTGCCAGGCGTGGGTGCGGCGCTGCGCGAGACCTCGTCGAAGTCGCCGCGATCCCAGTGCGGGAAGTGCGTGTCGCCTTCGAGGTCGGCGTCGATCTCGGTGAGCATCAACGTGTCGGCCCCGGGCAATGCCAGGGCGTAAAGCTCGGCGCCGCCAATCACGAAGACACGCGGCGCGCCGTGCAGTTGCGCCAGTGCGGCGTCCAGACTCGTGGCCGCTTCAGCGCCTTCAGGGCTGAGCGCGGGATTGCGGCTGACGACCACGTTGCGCCGCCCCGGCAGCGGCCTGAAGCGCGGCGGCAGTGAGTCCCAGGTCTTGCGCCCCATGACCACCGGGCAGCCCATGGTGACTTGGCGGAAGTGGCGCTGGTCTACCGGGTCCTGGAAGAGCAGGCCGTTGTTGCGGCCGATGGCGCCATTGCGCGCCACGGCGGCGATGAGGATCAGTTCAGACGGCGCAGCAATCATGGCTGCACATTGTCGCGCCCGCCCGGTTCACGGTGCCGAGAAGCGCACGATGCCGCCGCGTGTCAGCACCAGCAGCGCGCCGTCGGCGGCGGCCAGCAGGTCCACCGGGCTGCCGCTGACGCTGCCGAATGCGTAGGCGACATTGCCGTTGGCCATGTCGAGCGCACCGATGAAGCGGCTCACGTAGTCGGCAAAGAAGTAGCTGCCGCGCCACGGTGCGCCCAGGGCGCAACTGGCCGGGTAGAAGGTGCCGCCAGCAATCGCGAAGCCGACGAAGAAGCCGCCAGGCCCTGAGCCAGGCGGTGCTGCGGCGCTGTGTTTGTAGGCGTAGAGCGGGCCGCTGCGACCGGCTGTCACGTTGTCGGGCCCTTCCGATGCCGGCCAGCCGTAGTCGGCACCGGGCGTGCCGACATTGATTTCCTCCCACGTGTTCTGGCCGACGTCGTTGATGTGGATGCGGCCCGTGCCCGGCTGCACGGCAAAGGTGAAGGGGTTGCGCAGGCCACGTGCCCAAATGGCGCGCGCCAGACCGGTTTGCGTCGTGAAGTGCGGGTTGTCGCTGGGGATGCTGCCGTCGTCGTTGAAGCGCAGCAGCTTGCCGAAGGGGCTGCTCAAGTCGGGCGCCAGGCTCGGCTGTGCGTTTTCGCCCACGCCCACGTAGAGCTTGCCGTCGGCGCCGAAGTGCAGCGCGCCGCCGTTGTGGTTGGTGGCGCCCGACAGGGCCGGCAATTCGACCAGCTTGAGTTCACTGCCGGCCTGCACCACGTCGGCATTGCCGGTGCTGGCGGTGAACCGGCTGATGCGGTTGTGGGTGCCGTTCTCCGCTGTGGTGTAGTAGACGTAGAGATGGCCGTTGGCCGCGAAGTTGGGGTGGAAGGCAACACCGAGCAGCCCACGCTCACCCGACGGGTCAACCGTCAGCGTGACGAACGGCGTGGCCAGCAATGCGCCGTTTTTCACCACCCGCAGCGCGCCGCCTTGCTGGGCGATGAAGAGGCGGCCGTCGGGCGCTTGCGCAAAAGCCGTCGCCGAGCTCAGGCCCGGGACCCAGTTTTCGTTGCGCGTGATGCCGGTGGGCTGGCTTCGTGTGCCACCAAACTGCAGCGTCAGCTCGGCCCACGGGGAGCGGTTGCCTGCAGCGTCGGTTGCCCTGGCACGCAGCACATGCTGGCCCGAAGCGTGTGCGCTGCTGTCCACGTTCACGCTGTAGGGCGGCGCGGTTAGCGCGGCGCCAAGCGTCACGCCATCGAGCTGAAATTCAACGCTTGCGACACCCACGTTGTCGGTCGCGGATGCAGTGGCCGCCACGGTGCCCGCCAGCGCCGAGGCAAAGGCAGCCGGCGCAGTGAGGTTGAGTGTGGGCGGCTGCGTATCGGCCGCAGCGGTCGTCACGGCCACCAGCTCGGCGGCGCTGGTGGTGGTGGCGCCACCGTTGTCGGTGGCGCGGGCGCTGAGGCTGTGGTTGCCACTGGTGGTGGGTGTCCAGGCCCAGCTGAACGGCGCCGCGCTGTCGGTGCCGAGCAGCGCGCTGCCGTCGAGGAAGTCAACGCTGACGATGCTGCCGTCGCTGTCGGCGGCGGTTGCGGCCAGCGTCACCAGCACGCCGGTGCTGGCTGTTGCGGGCGCGCTCAGGCTCACGCTGGGAGGCTGGT
>JANOVD010000250.1:0-5115 GCA_031417255.1 Chitinophagaceae bacterium | reverse complement strand
AATTATTTTTATAGCTCCTGCCTGCTCGGCATTTAGTTCAAATGTGGCTTTTTCACTTTCCAACTCAGCAATCACTTCGTCCCTGTCGGCCCATTCACCATCCTTTTTGTGCCATTTAACAAGGGTTACCTCACTGATACTTTCGCCAACAGTTGGAACTTTTATTTCGATTGACATTTAGTGTAATTTATAGTTGTGCAAATTTCGGGGAAAATTAAGGATTATTAAAATAGATTTATTTTTTATTCTTCAGGCATTTTTAGCAGTAAGAGCAACAATTTTTTTATACGCCTTATTTTTTAAAATTAGGCGTATATTTGAGCATAAATAAATGTGCCATGACAGTAAAATTAAATTTAACCATAGATGAAGATGTGGTAAAGCGTACCAAGCGGTATGCAAAAAAAACAAAGATATCTATTAGTAAAATGGTGCAGGATTATCTGGATAAAACCACACAAAATGAAAAGGCTGTTAAGAAAAGTTTTGTAGAGAAATATGGGGGTAGTTTAAATGGGCAATTGAGTGATAAAGAAGTTGAGCATTTAAAAGCACAAAGAATAAAAGAAAAGTATGGCTATTAAACTTTTTCTGGATACTAATATTATTCTTGACATACTGGATACAGAACGGCCATATTCTAAAGAGAGCGAAATTTTATTTAAGTTTATAGAAGATGGGACTTTGATGGCTTACTTTTCTGAATCTGTTGTTACTACTACTGATTACGTCCTCAAAAAAAAGTTCACAAACGCTAAGCGGGTAAGTATTTTAACCGATTTGCTTCAACTGATAACTATTATTGATTGTGCAAACAGCATTGTGCAAAATGCGCTGTTAAAAAACGAAAGCGATGTGGAAGATGCGATTTTATATGAGCTGGCACTTACTGAAAAATTAGATTATTTTATCACTAACGATAAACAAGCCCTTAAAAAACTGGCAACTAAAAAGTTACCCATTATAACCACCAAAGATTTTTTAAAGCTGATGAATGTTCCGTAATCATCAACTTTCTTAAAAAACAAAAACAGTGCTGCTTCCAGGCTGTTCATCAAAAAAAATATTTATGTGCCCAAATATGTTTTCAAAAGCTTACAGCGGGATGCTGAGCGGAGTTTGGTAATGGCTTTATCCTTTATCTGCCTTACCCGCTCACGGGTGAGGTTAAAATGTTCACCAATATCTTCCAGGCTTAATGCATGATCTACACCTATTCCAAAAAAGAAACGGATCACATCTTTCTGGCGTTCGGTTAATGTACTTAACGAACGGTCAATTTCTGTTTTAAGTGATGCTCTAAATGCCAGGGCATCATCTGTTTTTTCGGCATTATGATTTATCAATACATCAATCAGGGTACTGTCTTCTCCATCAGCCAAAGGTTGATCCATACTCACATGCCTGGCTGCAACACCAAGCGTGGCAGCTATTTCAACGGGATCCATATCCAGTAAAAAAGCAAGTTCTTCCGGCGTAGGTTCTCTTTCAAACTCCTGCTCCAACTGAGAATAGGCTTTGCTGATCCGGTTTGTCAGTCCAACTTTATTTAATGGTAAACGTACAATTCTCGATTGCTCGGCCAGTGCCTGCAAAATACTCTGGCGTATCCACCATACGGCATAAGAAATAAATTTAAAGCCACGTGTTTCATCAAAACGTTGTGCTGCTTTTATTAATCCCAGATTGCCTTCATTTATAAGATCGGGTAATGTTAATCCCTGGTTTTGATATTGCTTGGCAACAGATACAACAAAGCGAAGGTTTGCTTTGGTTAGTTTTTCAAGAGCTGCCTGGTCGCCCTGTTTTATTCTTATGGCTAATTTTACTTCTTCTTCGGGAGTTATTAATTCTACCTTACCAATCTCCTGCAGGTATTTCTCTAAACTCTGACTCTCACGGTTTGTGATGGACTTAGTGATTTTTAGCTGACGCATACTCATAAGCCAATGGTTTAAAGGTTAAATTTAAAAGTTTTTTGTGGGTTAACGGTTTGTTAAAAAATCCTGCAGTTATTAACGTAATTTATACTTTTTATGATATGTCACCAAAAAAAAAAATCTAAACCACTGGATTTCAGAAGCTTAAAATTCGTTTTGTTTAATATTTGATGTGAATAACTAAAACAAAAAAAATTAAATAAATAATTTGTACTGTGGTTTATTTTGTTATTATTGCAGGAATAGGAATGTTATTTAAACAAAAAGAATGAGTAAGAAAGTTTTATATACACTCGAATATCCTGTAAGATGCTCTCCGGGAATTTTGTATGATTTTTTAAGAACCCCTGCAGGCCTGCAGGAATGGTTTGCTGATAAAGTTGATGAGCGTGACGGACAGTTTAGTTTTAGCTGGAATGGTACTGAAGACAAAGCAGAATTAATAGACAGTGAAGAAGATAAATTTGTTCGTTTTCGCTGGGACTATATGACCAAAGACGAATATTTTGAATGGCGCATTGATAAATCGGAAGTTACCAACCAGACCATTCTGATTATAAATGACTTTGCCGAAAAAAAAGAAATTAAAGACCAGACCCAGCTATGGGGATACCAGGTTAAGGAATTGTTTCACCGCCTGGGAAGTTAACCTTTCAGCATTTCTATCATTGCTTTAAAAGATTCATCCATCAACGCTGTTATATTATTCCATTCGTGTAACGGAAATTTTACTGCCAGTTTTACAAATTGTTTTGTTGAAATGATTGCTGTTAATTCATTTACAGAAAGCAGCTTTGCATTTATATAATTATCAGCCTCAAAGTGATGATGCCACTGGTTTTCATGAATGCAGATAAAAATATCCTGCTTTGCAGTAAACAGGTTCCCGATTATTTTTTGCTGAAACATATTTTTGTAAGTACCTGATACATGCAAGGTGATACTGAAAAAATTTCCCCACCAGAACATGGTTCTTACCGTAAAAATATTATCGTCTTCAAAGCAACGTGGATAATCCAGTAACAGATATGGAAGCCCTAAATAATTTTCGCCTTTTGCAATTTTGGGTGTTGATCGAACAACGGTTGCAGGCAACCAGTCTTTTTCTTTTTCAATAACTTCTTTTTGATTTTCTGCCAAATACCCCAATAAGTTATTTACCTTATCAATGATAATCCGTTTCGTTAAAATCCAGCCGGGATTATTTACCAGTTGCTGTTCCTCATCAGAAAGCATTAATTTTGAAGCAGGGTTCATAAGGCATCAAATTACTACAATTAATTTTCATTACATCTGCTGCACTGCATGTTAAAGAAATTAGATAAACTTATTCTTAAATCTTTTATCGGGCCGTTTATTATAACGTTCTTCATCGCTTTTTTTGTGTTGATGCTGCAGGGCCTCTGGAAATACCTGGATGACCTGGTGGGTAAGGGTCTAGACTTTATCACCATTGGCAAATTTTTATGGTATGTTAGCGCCTCCATGCTCACGCTGGCCATGCCCATCGCCATACTCATTTCCTCCATTATGACCTTTGGCAACCTGGGCGAAAGTTTTGAACTGGTTGCCATTAAATCTTCGGGTATTTCGCTGCTTCGCTTTATGCGCCCCTTAATGTGGGTGGCTGTTTTATGCAGCGGGATAACTTTTATGTTTGCCAATTATGTCATCCCCTATGCCAATTTAAAATTTGTAACATTATACAATGATATTTTTTACAAGAAGCCTGCCTTTGAATTAAAAGAAGGCGTTTTCTTTACTTATATCCCAAACTATGCCATTAAAGCAGGCAAAAAAGATCCCGACGGAAAAACCATACACCATGTTATCATTTATGAACAAACCAATCCCCTGCAAAACAACTGCATCATTGCAGAAACAGGTGTGATGACAATTTCGGCCGATAAAAAATTTTTAGAATTCAATCTTAAAAACGGGTACCGTTACCAGGAAAACGGAATGAGTACCGATTCTGTTACAGAATATATCCGGCTCGGTTTCAGCTCTTTTAAAAAACTTTTTGACCTGAGTTCTTTACAAAAGCAAAACACCCCCGATTCGGTTTACCAGAATAATTTTAAAATGTTAAACGCCGGACAGATAACACGCTCACTCGATTCGCTTGTTAAAATGAATGACAGTCTTAGAGCAAGGATGAACAGAACAATTGCTACTACCTTACCCTATGCTGCCAAACAGGACAGCAACCGTCAAAATATGCAGGTAATTGCAACTAAATACAACAGCTTCGATTCCATAATACCCGATTCGGCACGCAAACAGGTTTATGATGCTGCATTTACCATTGCCAATAATTTAAAATACAATATTGAAAATTCGGGCAATGAACTGCAGGGCCGCATCAATGAGATCAGGTTTCATAAAATAGAATGGCACCGCAAGTTTTCTTTATCTATGGCCTGCTTTGTTTTATTTTTTATTGGCGCTCCGTTGGGTTCCATCATTCGCAAAGGCGGTATGGGTATGCCATTGGTGGTAGCCATCATTTTCTTTTTATTGTTTCACCTGCTCACCATGTTTGGCGAAAAGTTTGTAAAAGAAAGCATCATGTCGCCATTTTTTGGCATGTGGTTGGCAGTATTGGTATTGATACCGGTTGGTGTTTTTCTTACCTACAAAGCCATGCACGATTCACAACTTTTTAATAAAGAATTTTATAACCGCACCTATAACCGGGTAAAACGTTTGTTCAATAAAACAAAAAATCAACCTTTCACATAAATTTATTTTTATGGCAAATCAACATACAAGCAACCGCAGAACATTCATTGCCAACACAGCAAAAGCAGGCCTGGCCTTAGGTATTGGCATAACCGCAGCAGCGCCTTTACTTCAGGCCGGTACCCCTGCAAAAAAAATAAACACATCCACATTTAAAACAGGATTTGATCAGCAACCGCTGCCATACAAATATGATGCGCTTGAAAATGTGATTGATGCCATGACCATGGAAATACATTACAGCAAACATGCTGAGGCCTACACAAAAAATTTGAAAGATGCTGCAGCGGCAGAAAAAGTTGATATCACAAAACCACTGGAAGATGTACTGGCCAATATTTCGAAATACACGGCTAAAATGCGGAACAATGGCGGCGGGCATTATAATCACGAAATGTTCTGGCAATGTATGAGGGCAAAAAAAGATGGC
>JANOVD010000249.1:0-13640 GCA_031417255.1 Chitinophagaceae bacterium | reverse complement strand
ATGTTTCATTATAGCCAAAGATAAAGATTTATACAGGCTTAACTGTATTCAATTGTTGCCCGTGCCTGTTAAGGTGTGAATTTTATAATAATCAGCATATTTACCTGTTCATTTTTATATTGAAAGTAAAGTTGCTAAGTGATTTTACCAGTTTGAGTATGCATTTAAAATATATCTGTTGGCTTTTTATTTTGTACACAATAAAAGGTTGCTGAAAAGCGATTTATAGAATTAGAAATCCGTACCCTATTGAAACCGATTGAAAAACCACTTCCGCAATTGATCTTCACTTGCATGTAGTAAATTCTTCAAACAGCTTTCAACAAAAAGTTAAACAGCATTATTAAAAATACCGGCACGAAAACTATATTTCATCTACAGTTTTAAATTTTTTATTGTTAGGCACGACAGGAGAAAGGGGCTCTGCTTTATGCAGGCCCTTTTTATTTCAGGAAAGTCAAACTTTTAGAGACTGTCTAAAACAAGTCTCCCACTAAGTCGCTAAGAAAACAAAGAAAATTTCTAAATTGATTAATAATACTTTGTGACATTCGTTCCTTTGTGGGAAAATCAAAAATATCCCTTTTGAGATATCCTCTTATAGGATTACAATGGCTGCTGCAAACTGGCATATCAAACCAACAACCAGCCCCATGTAAATTTCTTTTTGTGTATGGTTGCTTACTATTAAACGGGATGTGCATACAATACCTGTAATCAGTAATGCAATAGATAAGGGCCAGGTCATTAACATGCTGTTGCTGTTCATAATAATGATAAAGATTCCTGCAAGGCCGCCGCAACCAATGGCATGCATACTTATTTTATAAAAGATATTTGCAATTAAAGCAACAGCAGTTGTAAGAAAAACACCAGTCATAAATGCCGCCAGTACGGGCGTTAACTCTGGTTGAAATTTAAAACATACCCTGGCCATCCAAAAATAAAAGATCATATTTACGAGATAAGGCCCGATCCTGTCCTGCTGCGTATGCAAAAAAACAGATTTTATAAAACCCAAACCCCGCATCACCAATATGGCAAATGCCGGAAAAAAAATGGTGTTTAAAGCGGTGCTCAGCAGCAGTTTTAATTTTACATAATAATTAAAGCCGGAAAAATAGGATGGGTGCAGATACACTAAAAAAGCAACCACATAAAACGGGATAAACAAAGGGTGAAACACAACAGAAAAAAAATGCGCAAAAAATCTTACAATGATATGTTGCCTCTGTTGAGTGTTGTCAGTTAACGGTTGTATAAAATCCATTTCTTTAATCATAAA
Source organism: Chitinophagaceae bacterium (assembly GCA_031417255.1). GTDB lineage: Bacteria > Bacteroidota > Bacteroidia > Chitinophagales > Chitinophagaceae > Ferruginibacter. The sequence goes on along the minus strand of JANOVD010000249.1, from coordinate 12,355 downwards.
AAGGCTTTATCCCTCCCCTCCGGGGAGGTTAGGAAGGGCTCTATAATTCTTTTCTTAAACGGGCAACAGAAATATTCAGTTGCTCCCTGTATTTGGCAACGGTTCGCCGTGCAATATTATATCCTTTTTCCTGCAGCATCTCTGTTAATTTTTCATCACTGCAGGGGTGTTTTTTATCTTCGGCCTCAATAATATCGCTCAGTATTTTTTTAACTTCCCGGGTACTTACTTCTTCGCCGCTGTCGGTTTGTAAACTTTCGCTGAAGAAAAATTTAAGCCGGTATGTACCAAATTCTGTTTGTACAAATTTGCTGTTGGCAACACGGCTTACGGTAGATATGTCGAGGTTGGTTGCTTCGGCAATGTGTTTTAATATCATGGGCCGCAGGTCTGTTTCATCGCCGGAGATAAAAAAATCATGTTGATAGTTCATGATGGCCTCCATGGTATTCATCAAAGTATTGTGCCGCTGTTTAATGGCATCTATAAACCATTTGGCGGCATCAATTTTTTGTTTGATAAAAATAACAGCCTCTTTTTGCCGTTTGTCTTTTTTACTGCCGCGGTCGTATTCCTTCAGCATATCCCTGTATCCTTCACTTATCCTGAGGTCGGGTGCATTTTTATTGTTGAGTGTTAATTCAAGTTTACCTGCATTGTTATAAATAAAAAAGTCGGGCACTACATAACTTTCGGCACGGTTGTTTTCGCTTACGGCGCCTGCGGGCTTTGGGTTTAACTTCACGATCTGGTTGATCACTTCCCTTAACTGATCATCAGTCAGATCAAGTCCACGCTGAATTTTTTCGTAATGTTTTTTTGTAAACTCTTCAAAATATTTCTCCAGCACTTTTATGGCCAGCTCCATATGCTTGCCTTCGTGTAATTTTCTTTCGAGCTGCAGTAATAAACATTCCTGCAGGTTACGGGCTGCAATGCCCGGTGGGTCAAACTGCTGTATCTGCAAAACCAAATCAGCAATTTCATCTTCGGTTGTTGAAATGTTTTGCCTGAAAGCCAGGTCATCAACTATGGCCGCAAACTCTCTTCTTAAATAACCATCATCATCTAAATTACCAATAATTTGCAGGGCTACTTTTTTCTGATGATCATCAATAGTGAGCATACCCAACTGCTCCAGCATCAGTTCATTAAAACCACGTTCTACCTTAATTGGTATAACCCTGTTCTCATCAATCTCCGGATAATTGCTGTCCTTCAGTTTGTAATCGCCTATTTCATCATCGCCGTCCTTTACATATTCGCTGATGTCGATATTATCATATTCATCAACACCGCCGTCCATTTCCTTTTCTTCAGTTTCGGTATCTGCAAACTCATCTTTTGCTTCATCGTATTCGGTTTCGTGCCCATCCTCGGCTTCTTCCAATGCAGGGTTTTCTTCAATCTCTTCTTTAATGCGCTCTTCCAACAATGCAGTAGGCACCTGCAGAAGCTTCATTAACTGAATTTGCTGTGGCGATAATTTTTGTAACTGCTTTTGAAATAATCCCTGACTTAAAGCCATATATACATCCGGTTAGGGTAAATAATCTTTTAAAAAAATGATCCATGCTTTGAATAACAACGTAAATTTACAGAGATACGGCTAGCTATGGTGCATAAAAAAGCTAAATTTTTAATTTTTTGCATGATTTTTGTGGCAGGCGGAGCTTTTTGCCAGAATTCTGCATTTTTACCGGTAGTTGGCGGCACTGATTTTATCAATAAGCCTGCTTTTCAAAAGCACAATAAAATCAATATCTACACTGCTTTTCATAAGTCAATTGATAAAAAGCCGGTACAGCTAAAACCGAACAACAAACCTGTCTTTTTATTAAGCCCCGTTTCCAGTTCTGTTATCAGCGCTGATTTTTATACCCGGAATTTTGGGTTCTTTTGTAAAAAAGAATTGCAGTTTGAGAAGGCAACAAAAATTCCGTTGAGATTTAGATTGGGATCTTTGCAGTATAACGATTATTTGGAAGGGAAACCGAATGCAGGTATTTTACCCCAATATTAGACATTAAAAAAACGACAATCCCCCAAGGCTTGCTGCAAGCTGAGTATTATAATTGTGTATGAACTGATGACCATTTACATTAAAGGAACATTATGTAGTTCAAGTTGTAAGCACCTGTTATTCCTTTTTCTTCAGGTTCTCCTCTCTGATATATCGTTCTTGAAGATATAGGTTTCGTGGAGCATGTGCCCTACCTATTACTATCTCTTTATCATTCATATCTGTAATACCTATACCTATAATTTTATAATCCAAAATGTCTTTCATCTCAAGGCTTTCAAATTTTATAAAATTTTTTATTGCAAAAAATACCGGAGAGCTATCAGCTAATTCTGTTTGAAATCCTTGCCAAACTCGTGGAGGCTCATTGACCAACCTGCACTCATTTATATCTAATTTGAACTTAGCAATAGCCTCTTTTACTGTAATCCCTAAATCAGACTTACTAAAATCATTTTTGTCATACCAAAATGCTTTACGGCTTCTTACCTTTATCGGTGTATCTAAATGAACGTCTTTGTCAGAAAGATCTACAAAATGGGATTTTGGGAAAAAGCCTTCTTTTTCAAAATATAGATAATACCAAAATTGCTGAGGATTTGGATACGCAATTTTAAAATGGCCCTCATAGTTAGAATATGCAGTGTACCCTTCGAAATGTATCCTAATTTTAGCAACTGGCTTACCATTTTCATCAACAACTTTGCCAGTGATATTAGTTGGTTTTTGTCCAAAAATGCTGCATGAACTAAATAAAAAAGCTATTAGTATTAGAAACTTCATAAGATTGCCGTTTGTGTAACATTCAAAACTATTCCACCCCCACTTTCTGCTCACTCAACACTTTCTTAATCACATTAACCATTTGCTCACCCTTTGTTTTTAATTGCTCATCTGTCCACAGTAAACCAATGGCTGTAGATACACAACGGCTCATGATGGCATCGCTTGCAGCAAAATCTTTTGTTGCATGATGTATTACTGCTGCTTTCAGATCGGGATGTAAACCGTTAAGGGTTACTGCATCTTTAAGGTGATCCCATTTGCTGATATAATGCCAGTTATTATCGTACCAATAAAAATTACCGGCTAAAATATTTTGAGCTTTTAATTCGGCAACTACAGCCCTGGTAGCTTCTTCGGTTGGTAAAAACCAGCTTAAGAAGGTACAACTGTCGCCACTTTCGTCAGGTATTCTTCTGAAAGTAATTTCCGGTATTGTGGCAAGCGCATTTTTTAAGGAGGTATGATTTTTTTTCTGAATGGCTAAAAATGTATCTAATTTTTTTATCTGTGCCAAACCAACAGCAGCATGCAATTCGCTTATGCGGAAATTATAACCGATAAAAGGATGCAGGTCGGCTCCACGGTCAACGCCTTTGTGATCGTGTCCATGATCGGTGTAACCATCGCTTGAAATATAAATGTCTTCCCGGTTGGTCATTACAGCACCGCCCTCAGCACAGGTAATGGTTTTTACAAAATCAAAACTAAAAGTTCCTGCATCGCCAATGGTGCCTAATTTTTTTCCTTTGTATGTTGCGCCAATGCTCTGGCAGGCATCTTCCAGCAACAATAAATTATGTTCTTTGCAAATGGCCTGCAATGCATCCATATCGGCCATGCTGCCGCACATGTGTACGGGCATAATGCATTTAGTTTTTTGGGTGATGGCGTTACGAACAGCATCAGGGTTCAGTGTTAAAGTATCATCCACATCAACAAAAACCGGTACAGCACCAACACTTAACACCGCTTCAAAACTGGCAACAAAAGTAAAAGAAGGCAATATCACTTCATCGCCATAACCAATGCCCAGTGCACTCATGGCAGTTGTTAGTGCAGCAGTACCGCTGCTAACCAGTTGGGCATGTTTGCAACCAAAGGTTAGGCAAATGGCTTCTTCAAGTTCTTTGGCTTTCCATATTCCTTTGCGTGGGCCATCAAAACCATAGCGCATCATGATACCTGTTTGCAACACATCATTTACTTCTTTAATTTCTTCTTTTCCAAAATGTTCATAGCCTGGCATAATGTATATTTTTAATAGAGAAAAAGTAAATAAAATCATTGGGTGAGTCAAAGACTCAAAACCATCACATCCTCGTCAGAGACGAGGACGAGAAACGGACAAGAAAATACTATTTTATTGCCGGCGTTTTGGCCGGCTCTCTAAAATAATTCAACCGTAAACTATCGCTCCAGCCGTTTATATTTTTTACAAAAGATTTACTGCTGAAAAAAATCATTCCCGGTATGTTGGGGGTTTTAAGTAATGCTTCAATTTTCCAGGGCAGCTGTGTTGTATCTTTCCAGTAAGTATTGGTACCTGCTTTATAAATGCCCAGGCCTATATAACAGTTTTTACCGTAAGTATGCCTGCTCCACCAGTCTAAAATAATTTGGTAAGGCGCATTTTTTTGTTCAAACTCCCAATAAATCTGTGGGGCCACATAATCGATCCAGTTGTTTTTTAACCACAGTAAAATATCAGCATATAAATCATCGTAGTTTGTTTGGCCAGCCCTGGTATTGCTTCCGTTAATTGAATCTTTATCAATATTACGCCATACACCAAATGGTGAAATTCCAAACTGGCATTTGCTGTTTTCTTTTTTTATTACCCTGGATAAGGATACAATAATTGAATCAACATTACTTCTTCGCCAGTCATCTTTACTCATACCATTTCCATATTTACCAAAACTGGCATCATCTGGAAATTCTTTACCGGCAATACGGTAGGGATAAAAATAATCATCAAAATGAATGGCATCAACAGCGTAGCGGCTAACTACATCCTTTACCACATTGGTTACAAATTCCTGCGCTTCTTTAATACCCGGATCGAAATATTTTTTATCGCCGTAATTTAAAAACCATTCGGGATGAATTTTTGTGATATGCGTTTCTGCAACAGATGATTTGTTGATATTAAAGACTGCACGGTAAGGATTCATCCAGGCATGAAACTCCATGCCCCGTTTGTGCGTTTCGGCAATCATAAACTCAAGCGGATCATAATAAGGCGTTGGTGGTTTGCCTTGTGTGCCGGTAAGATATTCACTCCAGGGTTCATATTGCGATGGATAAAACGCATCGGTTACGGGGCGTATCTGTACAATCATTGCATTCATACCATTACGCTGATGCATATCAAGCAACCTGATGAATTCTACTTTTTGCGAATCGGAATTAAAATTCCCTCTTGTAGGCCAGTCAATATTTTCAACAGTAGCTACCCATACGCCGCGGAATTCTGCTTTGGTTTGAGCTGTTGAAGAAATTGGCAATTGGCAATATGCAATGAACAATAAAAAGGAAGAGAAAAATTTCATAAATATTTTTTGATTAATCAGATTGACGAATTTTATCTAACAAGTTATTTAAAGTTTTTGCCTCGGCATCTGTAAGGTTACCCAAAATGGCATCCATATCTTTTTCGTAGAGGTCTATTTTTTCAAGTAATTTTTTCCCATTGATACTGATACTAACATCAACCAGCCGCTTATCATTTTTGCAGGTGGTTTTTTGTGCAAGGCCTTTTAAAACCAGCCGGTCAACAATGCGGCTGGTATCGCTCATCTTATCCAGCATTCGTTCACGTATCTGTAAAGTGGAAATGGGTTTGCCGGCCCCTCTTAAAATGCGCAGTATATTATATTGCTGCCCGGTAATACCTTCTTTATCAAATACAGATTTCATTTTCTCATTCATCCAGTTATAAGTATAAATAAGATTGATGATACCTTTTTGATATTCATTTCGGAATGTTCGCTGGTTAATATCTTTGTCTATACTCATTTTTCAAGATTAGATTCCGGTTTTTGAGTTTCTACTATTACATTGGTGTCATCAGGATTTTTATCAAACTCATTGATATAAATTTTTACCATGATGAGAAAATAGCTGACAAGCAGTGGCCCAAAAATAAGGCCAATAAATCCAAACAGGTTAAGGCCAACAATAACACCCAATACAGTGATGAGGGGATGAACATCTCCCATATATTTCATCAGTTTTAAACGGGCCAGGTAATCTACATTGCCGGTAACTATAACACTATAAATAGTGAGGCCAATGGCATGCCAGTTATCGCCCTGAATAAATAAATAAGCAACCAGTGGTACCCAAACGATCATGGTACCTACCAATGGGAAGAAAGCAAATACCCCGGTAACAAAGCCCCATAGCCCCCAGTCTTCTACTCCAAATATCCAATAACCCAGTGTGGCAAATGCGCCCTGTATGATACATATAATGGGTATGCCCAGGGCATTGGCCTTGATCATCATTTTTGTTTCGCCTGCCAGCAGGTTAACATTTTCATGCTTTAACGGAATGACCTTGCCCAGGTATCTTTCAGTTTCTCTGCCGTTTACCAGTAAATAATAAAAAAGAAAGAACATCATGATGAGGTTTGTGAGCAAAACCATCGTACTGTTTATAATACCCGGAATGAATGCAGAAACTTTTTGTGCTATAGTTTTAGCGCTTTGAGCCGATAATATGGTAACACCTGTTTTTGCTTTAACTTTTTCCGACAGGGATTGTATGTTTTTTATTATTTCTTCCTGGTTTTCGGCAATAGAGCTTATTTTCGGCGAGGCCAGGGTTATACTAAAATAAACAGGTAATGCAATGATGACGAGGTAACAAAGAATAAATAAAAGAGCCGTCCAGCCCTTTTTCCATTTTCGTTTAAAGATGAGCTGAAAATATACTGTGCGGCTTAAAATATATAAAGTGATACCGCCAAGCAGGCCAGGTATAAAAATTGTCATTTGGGTGATCAGTAAAACAGCCATCACCAGTATCAGCAGCAGAATCAGTATCTGCCTGAGGCGCTCATTAAAACCGGGTTGGGGTTGATCCATAAACTTGTATTTTAATAAAATAGTTGAAACCCTTTACTCTTTCCAAACAGAAACACCTTCGCTGCAATTGGCACAAATATCAATGTTTTTCCGGCTTTTGAAAAGTTCATTCCTGAACTGTTTATAATTAATATTGTGCCAGATTTCTTTAAACGGCTGGTTTTTTAAATTTCCCAGCTGGTGTGTGGCATCTTTATCAAAGCAACAGGGTACTACTAAACCATCCCAGGTAATTACATTGGCATGCTGCATTTTCCAGCAGTGGTTGGCTAATTTATTTTTAGCAGTGTAAGTGCCATCAGCATTTTTTTTATACCGGCTGTATTTATCAATGGTTGGTATCAGGTTATTTGGGTCGGTTTCATATTGGTAAACCTGAGCGGTTTTAAAACGCACTTCATCTACACCCACTTCCTTTGCCAGCCGCTTAATATCTTCAATCTGGTGTTCGTTTGGTTTAACCACCAAAAACTGAAAAAAAACAAAAGGTGTTTTGCTTTTTAATGCTCTTTTCCATTTCATGATATTTTTTGCACCTTCCAAAACTTTTTCCAGGTTACCACCAATCCGGTATTGCCGGTAAACATCCTGTGTGGTACCATCAATAGAGATAATTAAACGGTCCAGGCCGCTCTCTACCGTTTTTTTTGCAACATCATCGGTTAAGTAATGGGCATTGGTTGATGTGGCGGTGTATATTTTTTTATCACTGGCATATTTTACCATATCTAAAAAATCGGGGTTCAGGTATGGCTCGCCCTGGAAATAAAAAATGAGGTACAATAATTCCTTATGAATATCATCAATGGTTCGTTTAAAAAAATCGTTTTGCAACATGCCGGTTGGGCGGCTGAATTGCCTTAAGCCACTCGGGCACTCTGGGCAACGCAGATTACAACTGGTGGTAGGTTCAAACGAAATGGAAACCGGGTATCCCCATTGTATGGGCCTGTTTAGTAAACGGCCGATATAAAAACTGCCCAATACTTTACTGCCATTGATAAGGCGCCTGAAAGTAAGTTTGTTGATTAAATTTTTGCTATCGTTCCAATTAAATTGGGGCATAGGCAAAGGTAAGCCGATTGGGAGTTATTTGTTTAAGGCAACGCCTTTAATGTTTTCTTTTTTAACAAAGCCAATATACCTGGAATCTAAAGCATTGTGCCTGTTATCGCCTAATACAAAATAACAGCCTGTTGGAATTTTCAAAGGGCCAAAATTATCTGCTGTCCACCCAGGATTTTTATCATACCATTTAAAACACCCATTGGCAGTATCATTCATTATAAAAGGAACCAGTTTAATTTTTGACTGATATTTTTTTATTAAGACATTATCAAAAATTACTAAACCCGTATCGTTGCTTATCATATACATACCTCCAGAAGCCGCACCGGCATTAATATCATCTTCTTCAATTGAATAGAATTCAATATTGGTTACTTTATACTGATTGTTTAAGTTTAAACCTGAATCAAAATTTTTATTATCCATATAAAAAATTCCATTTTTCATTTCAATAATATTACCCGGTAAGCCACAAAGCCGGTAAAGGTACTGAGCCCCTGTTTCACGATCTGGTCTTCCAATCATACTTATTGAATCTGAGGATTCGCTGGTAAATACAATAAAATTGTATAAAGTCGGATCTTTAAGGGTTGATACAAAAACCTTTTCTCCCTGTTTAATATTTGGTTCGTTTGCGGGTGTTGGAATTTTATAAAACTGAAGCATACCTGTAACACGGCCAACAATCCATAGAACTGTAAGCAAAGAACAAAATACTGCAGCAGTGATAATTAATTTTTTCTTCATTTTATGACATTAAAAAACCAGTACAAATGTACTGGTTAACTTTTGAACAGAGTTTAGTCTTTAATCATTTAAAGAAGTAGTTTCTTCCGCTATCTTTCCTTCAGTATTTTCAATTTTAACCTTCGTTGGAATAAACAATAATGTGTTGTTTGTAAACTTATCGTAATTATTAAAAACCACATTCAGCGTAATAAAGTTCATTACATAAGCCTGGGTTTCGGCCGGCAGGTAATCTTTTATATCCCAGAATGTCGGTTCTTCTTTACCGGTCTTTTTCATGGCTTCCCAAACATTGCCAATACCACAATTGTAACTGGCAACCATCAGCAGAATGTTGTTATCTAAATTTCGGCTGCGGTCTTTTAAATAACGTGCGGCAGCATAAGTTGATTTATTAAAATTCTTTCGGTCGTCTTTTACAGTAACCGGTTTGGCCGCAGCTTTTTTTGCAACATTTTTTTTAACAGCCTTCTTTTTATCAGCCCGCAGGGCACTGTGTGCAGCTTTTTGCCGGGCCACATACTTTAAACCATATTCTTTTGCAACATCATCCATAATTTGCCAGTATCCAACTGCACCTGCCTTTGAAACTGCATTGGCATTAAATGCACTCTCCAGCGCCAATAAAACTTTAAGCTCATGCGGCAAATTGTATTTTTTTAAAATGGCGGTTACTTTTGGAAAATACTTTTTACTCCGGTTGTATGTACGAATCAGATAGGCCCTTCTATTAACCGCAAACTTCTCAATATAAAGCAGCGCTTCTTCTTCATTGCCTGTCAATATATCAGGAAATACAACATTGGCTTCCAGGGTTACAAAACCTGCATTATCTTTTTTGGCAGCAGCTACAAGTTGTTTTTTTAAAGTATCTGCATAGGGATTAGCCTTAGCAAAACTGCCAAACGCTAAAGAAAAAAAAAGTATCCAGGTTGATTTGGATACCTTAAAATGCCAACAATTTGGTTTGATCATGCCTGAATAAATTTTCAATGGGGTACGGAATAAAATACGGGCATTTGTATAACGGACGACTTTTTATTATTATTGCCCTTTCACATAACTTTAGGAACTTTGATTTTATACATAGCATTTAAATTATCATATATGCGGATTATTTTTATTTTTTTAATACTTATCAGCGCAAACCTCTCTGCACAAACACCTGCAGAGCAATGCAAACAGGTAAGCGATATTGCCTTTCTTGAGCAGCGGGCTCATCAAAGAATAATTTCAGGTTATGATAATATTACTGCAACAACAGCGGCCAGTAATAATTATGATGTTAAATATTACCGTTGCGAATGGGAAGTAAACCCGGCAATAAGATATATTACCGGAAAGGTTACCGTTTATTTTCTCATTACTGCTGCAACCAATAATATTCAGATAGACCTGATGAATCCGTTGGTGGTTGATAGTGTTAAGCAACGCAGTAATATTCTTGTAAACCAACACATCAGCAATACACTCACTATTAATTTTACTGCAACCATTAACGCAGGCGTATTAGATTCTGTTTCCATTTATTATAAAGGTGTACCTGCAAACAATGGCTTCGGGTCATTTGTAACTGCTACCCATGCAGGCACACCAGTAATGTGGAGCCTGAGCGAACCTTATGGCAGCCGTGACTGGTGGCCATGCAAAAACGGGCTTGATGATAAGGCAGATTCAATTGATATTCTTATAACAACACCATCGCAATATAAGGCAGCATCAAATGGTTTATTGCAAAGTGAAACACTTATTGCGGGCGGCACAAAAAAAGTTACTTATTGGAAACACCGTTATCACATCGCATCTTATTTAGTTTGTTTTGCAGTTACTAATTATGCAGTATTTAATAACAATGTTTTATTAGGCAGTACCAATATGCCTGTGCAAACATATTGTTATCCTGAAAACCTGGCTTCTTTTCAAAGCGGCACTCAAAATGTGCTGAATGCATTGCAATTGTTTCACAACAATTTTGGTGACTACCCTTTTATAAAAGAAAAGTACGGTCATGTGCAGTTTAGCTGGGGCGGAGGGATGGAACACCAGACTGCATCTTTTATGGTTTCGTTAAACGAAGGCCTTGTGGCACATGAACTGGGGCACCAATGGTTTGGCGATAAGGTTACCTGTGCAAGCTGGGAAGATATCTGGCTTAACGAAGGCTTTGCTACATACCTTGCTGCGTTTTATATGGAAAATAAATATCCGTCCAACACACTCAATGCAAGAAAAAGCGTGATCAATAATATTACCTCGGCTCCCGGAGGTTCGGTATGGGTAGATGATACAACAAATGTTGGCAGAATTTTCTCAGGCAGGCTCAGTTATAACAAAGGCTCTTATCTTTTGTTTATGTTGAGATGGAAACTGGGCGATGCTGTTTTTCAGCAAGGGCTTCGCCAATACCTGAATGATCCGAAACTGGCCTATGGTTTTGCAAATACCGAAGATTTAAGACGAAACCTGGAACAGGTGAGCGGACAGAACCTGGCCGAATTTTTTAAAGACTGGTTTAAAGGGCAGGGTTATCCATCTTATAATGTACAGTGGACCCCAATTGGAAGCGAATATGTAAATATTAAAATGAATCAAACCACATCACATATCTCTGTTGATTTTTTTGAACTGCCTGTAGCGCTTAAATTTAAAAATTCAACCCAGGAAAAAACAATTGTGGTAGATAATAAAACCAATGGCGAAACTTTTTTCCGCAATATTGGTTTTATTGCAGATACGGTTTTGATTGATCCGGAGTACTGGCTGGTTACAAAAAATAATACAACAGCTAAAGTACCCGACGCAACCCCGGGGCAAAATATTGTCCAGGTTTTTCCAAATCCGGTAGGCGATCATTTTTATATTTATATTCGTAAAATGGTATCAGCAACTGCAAACATCAATTTATATAATGCTGCAGGGCAATTGGTTTATACGAAAAACATAAATCTCATAAACGGATCGGAATATGTTGAAGTGCCTTCGCAATACCTTTCATCAGGGGCCTATTTTTTACGCATCAATGCAGGCGATTTTAAGTTTGTAAAAAAACTCATCAGGTAATTCATTTATGAAAACTTTATCAAAAGCATAATTGTATTTATTGCTAATTTGTAAACTAACTGTATTTTAAAATTACAGCGCCCAACTCTTGGCAAAAAGTAAAAAAAGTATTTTCAAAGCTGTTTTGATACCGGTATTGCTGCTTGCAGTAATTGCATCGGCTGTTTATTATATCAACGATTATTTCAGTCGCCCCAAATTTGTGCGTTACCCGGCTTTTGGTATTGATCTGCCGGCGAATTACCCCATACATGGTATTGATGTAAGCCGCTATCAGCATGCTATTGACTGGAAAGCCGTACAAGCAATGCAAGACAAAAATGTAAAGATCGGTTTTGCTTTTATTAAAGCAACCGAAGGGCTTGGCCGGGTAGATAATGGCTTTCGACGAGACTGGTTTAATGCAAAGCAGGCTCTAATGCCCAGGGGGGCTTATCATTTTTTCATCAGCAGTAAAAGCGGTAAAGCTCAGGCCGAAAATTTTATTGAAACGGTTAACCTGTTGAAAGGAGACCTACCACCGGTACTGGATATTGAAACAGCAAACGGAGCTTCAATCACCGATATTCAGCAAAGGGCA
>JANOVD010000248.1:0-3419 GCA_031417255.1 Chitinophagaceae bacterium | reverse complement strand
TCATAAAAAAAGTTTAAGCTCTTTGCAAATGACAATAAGAAAATTTTTTCTCAGCTTCGCTGTGAAAAAAGGCTTGCCACAAAGGCTCGAAGGCACGAAGTAGAAAAATGCTTCGCATTTTCCTTTGTGTCTTCGAGTCTTAGTGGCTAAATTCAATTTTTGTAAAAAATTGTTCATCAACCTTTTAAAATACTTGTCATTAGCAGCTTGTCGAAGGCGGTGCAATAAAAAAGGATAATTCTATTTGTTGTAAACCCGTCTTCGACAAGCTCAGACTGACAGCATAATTGTTAGTAAAGAAGGTTTATTTATTGATGCGTATTTTTGTTGCTTGTCAGATTATGAACAATACATGCAACGCTGTCTTCAACTGGCAGCCATGGGTGCAGGCCAGGTAGCGCCAAACCCAATGGTGGGTGCTGTATTGTTATATGCCGATAGGATAATTGGAGAGGGTTATCATCAAAAATATGGAGAGGCACATGCTGAAGTAAATTGCTTAAACAGTGTGGCAGATGCAGATAAAGAATTTATTACCCACAGCACAATGTTTGTTTCTTTAGAGCCCTGTGCCCATTTTGGCAAAACGCCCCCCTGCGCTGATTTGATCATTAAAAATAAAATTCCGGAAGTGGTGATTGGCTGCAGGGATAGTTTTGCAGAAGTTGCAGGTAAAGGAATTGAAAAATTAAAAAATGAGGGAATAAATGTGACAGTTGGTGTTCTGGAAAATGAATGCATTGAATTAAACAAACGTTTTTTTACTTTTCATGAAAAACAGAGGCCGTTTATCATTTTAAAATGGGCGCAAAGCAGTGATGGCAAAATAGCCCCCCTATATCCCCCCCGAAGGGGGAGTTCGAAGCACACAGGTGCAGAAAGATTTCTTATCAGCAATGAATTTACAAACCGCTTGGTACATAAATGGAGGAGTGAAGAAGCAGCGATATTGATTGGAACCAATACAGCTTTGCTTGATGACCCCGCTTTAACAACAAGGCATTGGCCGGGTAACAATCCGGTGAGGCTGGTAATTGATAAGGAATTGAAATTACCTGATCATTTAAAGTTATTTGATGGCAAAACAAAAACAATTGTTTTTAATTACAGCAAACAGGCCGAAACTGAAAACCTGGTTTATCATCAATTAAAAAAAAGCGAAGATATACTCACTCAGATTTTATCTGCACTTTATAAACTTCAGATTCAATCCCTTATAGTAGAAGGCGGCTCAAAGCTTTTGCAGTCATTTATTGATGCAGGCTTATGGGATGAAGCAAGGATGATCACAAATTCAGCCATGGTGATTGGAGAAGGTTTGGATGCACCAGTATTAACCGGTAGCACTTTAATTTCGGAAGAAAAAATAAAGACTGATATTATTTCTGTTATAAAAAATAAAAGCAGTTAATGAGTGAAAAGGAATTTTATTTAACAATAGAAAAACCATCCAATGCCGAATTTAAAGACCGGGGCAGTAAATTCATTGCTTTTGCTTTTCCAATTGCAACTCCTGATGATTTTAAAAAACAATTGCAGATCTTAAAGAAAGAACATCCCAAGGCGGTACATCATTGTTTTGCTTATCGTATAGGAACCGAAGCCCGTCCGAACGGTTCATCCGGGCGGGGAAATAATTTCCGTTCATCAGATGATGGCGAACCTTCAGGAACAGCGGGAAAACCCATTTTGGGACAAATAGACAGCAGGGGAATAACCAATGTTGCCGTAATTGTTGTAAGGTATTGGGGTGGAACCATGTTGGGTGTACCGGGTTTGATAAATGCTTATAAAACAGCCACAGCACTGGCTTTGCAGGTTACACCTGTTATTGAAAAACAGATTGAAACAGTTTATTCCATTGAATTTGATTATACACAGATGAATGAAGTGATGATGATAATGAAACAATTTAACTGTACCATTCATGCCAACGAGACGCAGTTGTTTTGTATTATTAAAGCCGGGGTTCCTAAAAACAGGCAGGATGAAGTTTTATACCGGCTGAAGGATCTGCAAAATGTATCTGTAAAAAAAACGGGATAATAAACAGGGATTTAGTAATTTTCTGAAAACAATTTTATGGCAACCGAAAAAAAGTATAAAAGTTTCTGGAGTTTTTATCCTTACTATCTTACCGAGCATGGCGACTTAACAAACCGCACCCTGCATTTTATTGGTACAGCAGGCCTGCTTGCAATTTTAGTTGTTGCCATTGTTTTACAAAAATGGTGGATGTTGGCCCTGATACCGGTTTGTGGTTATGGCTTTGCCTGGGTAGGTCATTATTTTATTGAGAAAAATAAACCGGCAACCTTTACTTATCCCTTGTATAGTTTAGGAAGTGATTTTGTGATGTTCTGGCATATACTTACCGGGCAAATTGGAAAAAAACTGGAAGAGGCAAAGAAAATTATAAATTGATTTTTTTAACTCCGTATAGTTATACAATCTGATGACAAGAAAGATAATTCTTATAGCCTTATCATTAATAGCTTTTTATTATTGCTTTCGCTTTGGTTATATCTGGACCGCTTATGGTCATGGCGGACAACTTTTGGGAGTGCCGTTTGCAATTGTAATGTTAATAATAACAATTATATTCTTCACGTCTCGTACAAAACTGAACAAAGATAAAATATTTTATTTAGGGATTGTTTACTTTGTAACACTTGCTGCTTTTAGTGTGACAATCGAAATTATAAGAGCAAAAATGAATAACTATTTTGGATTCTTGTATTATGAACCTGGAGGGTATGTGAATAAAATATTTTTGGGATGGCTAATACTTGGTATAATTATTTTGATTTTCATATTAAGACAAATAAAAGGTTTGAAAGAACCAGATATAATTACTGATAAAAAAGGTTAATGATTATGAGCATAGAATCTATCAGAGAATACATTTTACAAAAGCCTTCTGTTACAGAAGGTTTTCCTTTTGGGGAAGACACGTTTGTTTTTAAAGTAAACGATAAAATTTTCTTTTTGGCCGGCCTGGAAAGCTCGCCGCTGCATATTAATGTAAAATGCGATCCCGAAAAAGCGTGTTCAAATTTTGTCTGTTGATTTTGATGAGTATATTTGAGTGTGCTTTATAAATTTTCCATACAACAGTTGCGTTATCTTGTTTGTTTTATTGCCGGCATGGGCTTAAATAATGTACATGCCCAGACCAGTAAGGCAGAACAGTTATTGTTACAAAAATATGAGCTTGCAGAGACCGTTCCTGAAAAAGTATATAGCCTGTTCCCGTTAATAAATTTTTATTATGCTTTTAATTAGGGCTTGCTCATTAACTCAGCAAATTTTACTAATCAGTAAATTTCCAAATTTCAGGTTGTAATATTTTTTCAAAATTATTTTATAACTTCCTTTAAAAAGATATAGTAGGGACACAAGTGCCTGCCTCGTAATTC
>JANOVD010000247.1:0-2141 GCA_031417255.1 Chitinophagaceae bacterium | reverse complement strand
CAGGGATTGAAAAGCGTGACGGTTTAACGCCACGCATTATCTGCCACGCGGCTGTCTTTAACCAGTTAAGCGATGATCTTGGCGGGTTCAGAGAAAAGATAGCGGCTGGCGCGTTTTCGCAGGCAATCATGGAAGATGATGTTCGCGCGTTGTTTAACCACAATCCCGATCATGTTTTGGGGCGTAACAAATCCGGCACGCTTAAGATGTCAGAGGATGAAACAGGCTATTCAAAAAAAGACCGCAAAAACTATTTGTCATTATTAGATGAAGAAGATAAGAAACTGGTAAATCAGGCTTACTTGCTTTATAATAAAATGGATGGTGATGGCCTGATGAAGCACACTTATACAAACTTTCCCTATTTCGCTATAAACAGTACTACTGCCAAAAGTCTTTTAACGAAAGAACAATTAGATAAAGTAAATAGTTTTCGTCCTGCTTTAAATAATACAACGCTTTACACTATAGGTTACGAAGGCATATCGCTGGAGGCGTATTTGAATAAATTAATAAAGCATGACATTAAAGTACTGGTTGATGTTCGCAATAACCCATTGAGCCAGAAATTTGGATTTTCTAAAAGTCAATTGATACGTTATTGTGAAGGCTTGAATATCGAGTATATACATTTCGCTGATGTGGGTATCCAATCCGAATACCGGCAGGAACTAAAAGAACAAAGTGATTACGATAACCTTTTTAATAGTTATAAAAAGAAAACACTTCCCGAAACAATTACAACACAGGGAAAAATATTGGCTATACTAAAAAATAAAAAACGGATTGCGTTAACCTGTTTCGAAGCAAATATTTGTCAATGCCACCGGAAACATCTTGCTGAGGCTATCACACAATTACCTCAATGGGATTATGAACTAAAGCATATTTAAAATGGCCTTAACCAAAGTATTAATTGCTGTAAAAACTTATCCAACACTATCTACTAAATATGATGAGTTGGTTTGTACTGCCGGGTTTCTGGAAGATGGGAGTTGGGTTAGAATTTATCCTATACCATTTAGAAAATTGGAGTATGATAAACGTTACAGCAAATATGATTGGGTAGAAATAGATTTGGTAAAAAATAATTCGGATTTCAGGCCGGAAAGTCATAAGCCATGGTCTATTGAAACTGCCTTCAATGTAGTTGGCCATATTGATACGGATAATGGCTGGCAGGAAAGAAAGGATATAGTTCTAAAAAAAGTTTATACTAACCTTACCAAACTTATTGCTGAAGCAAAAGATAAAAAAATAGCTACCTCCTTAGCTACATTTAAACCTGCCGAAATACTTGATTTTACTATAGAGCCCGTTGAAAGAGAATGGGACAAAGAAAAATTGTCTACATTAAAAGCTAAAGCCCAGCAATTACAATTATTTCAGAATGCAGAAAATCCATTTGATGTAGTGAGTAAGCTTCCTTTCAAATTTTCATATCGGTTTAAGGATGATGAAGGAACAGTTTCAAAATTGATGATAGAAGATTGGGAAATCGGCGCATTGTATTGGAACAGCTTAAAACGGCATGAAGGTCATGATCGGGAAACTAAAGCATGTGAAGATGTAAGAAAAAAATATTGGGATGATTTTGCTTTAACAAAAGACTTGTATTTATTTCTTGGTACAGTGTATGAAAGCCATGCCAAAAATTATCCTAATCCATTTGTAATTATTGGCACCTTTCACCCTAAACCTGTAGAATCTAATCCTCAGGGAACACTATTTTAATTCATCTTTGTTATTCCATTGAGCCGGTCGGTACCCGTAAATAAAATGAATGCGAGGTTGTGTGTATTCTTTCAAACAGACCTGATCTTATAGTACAATTTCAAAGAAAAATGTTTTTCACTATATTATTCAATAGTAAAACTCCCACAGTATTAATTTTATCTATTTTGTATTTCATTGACAATCATAATTAATCGTATTTATACTAAAGACAATACTTTTTTTTTACGAAATACTTCATGTAAAACTTGCAAGTAAAAAAACTGCGTATTATGTTTGTATCAGAATCGAACCAATCCTAAGAAAGCAACGAAATCCGAACCCTGAAACAAACCTCTCTCAAAAACGGAAATAATTTTCCAGTCTGTTTCAAATCTCACTTACCGGTTTTCATTACGATCTGAAGG
>JANOVD010000246.1:0-14646 GCA_031417255.1 Chitinophagaceae bacterium | reverse complement strand
CCATAATGAAAAGTTACCCCTGATCCCTAAAGGGGAAATGGAGAAGATTATGTTTTAATTTTTTTGTTACCAGCATTTGTAATTCTATTTAGCTTCATTGGCGTCGCACTCTTGTACCGCATACCTTTTTTGAACTTTTATCAAAGCGTAAATAGAACCAAAAATGTAAGCGGTTTATTTATCGGCAAATATAAAACATCTGTCCCGTTTCAATAAATTGTTGTTGAAATGGCTAACAAGCTTTATTTTGAATAAAAATCCCCGGATTTAAACGGTTGCCATGAAATTGATTACAAAGATACGCCTGCTTATCCTGTTTTTTATGGCCGCCTTAATTGTAAGCGGCGCCACAGCCATGCCTGCCGAATCGGGTCTGCGCTGGCTGATGCAGTACAAAGACATGATGCCCCAAAAATTGGGCGACTGGCTGCAAACCTGTTATGCTGCATTGGTTGATACCAATGATAAATATCCGTTTCTTGCCTATGGATATGATTGGCTGGCATTTGCTCATTTTATGATCGCATTGTCTTTTATCGGCCCGTTAAAAGATCCGGTAAAAAACATCTGGATCATCGACTGGCAAATCATTTGCTGTGTTGCTGTTTTTCCGCTTGCTTTAATTGCAGGGCCTATCAGGCAAATTCCCATTTTTCATATTGTAATTGATTGTAGTTTTGGTTTGCTGGGCATCATTCCTTTACTAATCTGCAGAAGATGGATCAATAAATTAGCCGCAACATGATAAACTATTCATACCTGGCATTGGGCGACAGTTACACTATTGGTGAACAGGTTTTACCAGAAGATAATTTTCCAAATCAAACTGTTAAGCTCATTAATAAAACCGGTAATAGTGCTCATCATTTTGCAGCACCACAAATTATTGCCAAAACCGGTTGGACAACAGATGAACTGGATGCGGCAATTAATGCAGCTGCTGTTTCAAAAAAATATGATATCGTTTCTTTACTCATTGGTGTAAACAATCAATATCGTGGCCGTTCTGTAAATAATTTTAAAATTGAGTTTGAGCATTTATTACAACGTGCTATTCAGTTTACAGGCAATAAACCACAACGTGTTTTTGTGTTGAGTATCCCTGATTGGGGCGTTACTCCTTTTGCTGATGGCAGAGACCGAAAACAAATTGCTGATGAAATTGATGTATACAACTACGTTTGCCAAACTTCAGCAGCAACATTCCAAAGTCATTTTATTGATATTACAGCTTCACAAAGAGCAGATGGAAATAAAACAGAATTTCTGGCGCAGGATGGTTTGCATCCTTCGGGCAAAGAATATAAAAAATGGGCTGATAAACTTGCTGATGCTATTTTAAAGCAATTATAATGGTGCATACAATTGAATTTACAGAAGTACAGCGCTTTAAAACCTGGTGGGCCTGGCTGGCTGTTGCAGCTTTGAATGTACTTTTTATTTATGCCATTGTGCAGCAGGTTGTTTTAGGTAAACCATTTGGCAACAAACCTGCACCTGATTTTGTTTTAATCATTGTTGAAGTATTTTTCCTCCTTTTTTTGTTTTTTTTAATGTCTATAAAATTAAAGACACGAATTACAAATACAGGAATTTATTACCGGTTTTATCCTTTTCAGTTTAAAGAAACAGTAATTGAATGGCATGAATTGAAAGATGCTTACATAAGAGAGTACAATTCTTTTCATGAGTATGGCGGCTGGGGAATCCGTACCGGTACAGCCAAAACAGGAAAAGCCATCAACACTTCTGCATCGTCAAATAAAGGATTACAGCTTAAGTTTAATGACGGCAAACTTTTATTGATTGGTACAAGGAGGCCTGATGAAATACAATTGATTCTTGATGCTGTTATTGCATCAGGTAAAATAAACAGGCGTGTGTAGCAATCAATATTCTATCATCTTTCTTTCAACTGTACCGTCGTTGTAAAAATTAAACAAGGCATAAGCAGGTGCAAAATCCTGGAAAGCCCCATTCCACCAGCTGCCGCTGATGGCCCCATTACAGTAATATTTTATGCCAAGATAATTTACTTCATCCTGTAAATGTATGTGGCCGCTAAGGCAGGTTTTAATGTTGGGATGGTTTTTAAAAAGGTCTTTTATTTTTCTTGCATCGGTATGCAGTAATGCCCGGGAAAGTTTCCAATCGCCATTGGGCAGCATATCTTTTGAAAACATAGCGCTGCAAAAAGAAATGATGGGGATGTGGGAAACGATACAGATCATTTTTTCTTTGTTGCCTTCCAGTTCTTTTTCCAGCCAGCTAAACTGCTCATCATCCAGTAAGGCAATATAGCCGCCCTTGTTTTCCTGCACACTGTCTAAAAAAATAAAATGCCAGTTGTTGTGTGTAAAGCTGTAATAAGTTTTTGAGTAGCCTGTCTGTTGCAGCCACCAGGCTTTGCCATACAGTGAATCGCTTTTCACATCTTCTTTCAGTTGCCAACCCCAGATATCGTGATTGCCTATACAATGTTTTATAGGTAATTTATTTTCTGCCTGCATTATTTTATTAAACAGGGTCCATTGCGTTTTTGTTTTTTCTTTATCTGCAGACAGGGCATCCATAATACTGTCGCCGCCATTAATAACAAAATCGGGCGCTTGTTTTAATTGATTGATATTTTGCAGTGCTTTTTGCATTCCTGCTTCGGCAATAGCTGAAGGTTTGATATGTATATCGGTGATGAAGGCTGCAGTAAATTTATTTTTCTTTGCAGGTTGAGCTGCATTAGTTGCTGCAGGCAAGGCGGCTGCTGCAGAAATAAGTGAAATGTGCTGGAGAAATTTTCTACGCTGCATAAAATGATTTTTATTATTAAAGATAATTCGCCATTTCAGATTGATATTCCTGTGCAATGGCCCTGGCTTCTTTAGCAAAATCTTCTTTTTCGCTGGCATAAATTATTGCCCTGCTTGCATTTACTAAAAGGCCGCACTGAGCGGTAGCCGAAGTGTCCTTGATCATACCGTATTTGCTTACTTCTTTTAAACTGCCTCCCTGGAAACCAACACCCGGCACCAGTAAAAAATGTTCAGGAATTATTTTACGAATATCTTCCAAATCGCTTGCTTTGGTAGCGCCAACTACAAACATCAGGTTATTTGTATTTCCCCAGCTACTCACTTTTTTTAAAACAGTTTCATATAAAAATTCATCACCATCGCCTTGGTTCGTGTCCTCACGAACCAGTCTCAACTGTTCAAAATCATCGCCTTGGTTCGTGTCTTCACGAACCAGTTTCAACTGTTCAAAATCCTTGCTGCCTGCATTGCTGGTTAAACCCTCGCCCTGGTTCGTGTCTTCACGAACCAGTCTCAATTGTTCAAAATCTTTACTGCCTGCATTGCTGGTTAATCCTAAAACAATGGCCCATTTATTTTCAAATTCCAAAAAAGGTTTAACACTGTCTTCGCCCATGTAGGGCGCAACAGTAATGGCATCAAAATTCATTGTTTCAAAAAAAGCTTTGGCATATTGAAATGATGTATTGCCAATATCGCCACGTTTGGCATCGGCAATAATAAATTGATCTTTTGGAATATAGTTTACAGTTTTCTCCATTGCTTCCCACCCTTTCAATCCCATCGCTTCGTAAAATGCGGTGTTTATTTTATAAGCCACACAAAGATCCTGCGTAGCATCAATGATTTGTTTATTGAATTCAAAAACCGCAGTTGGATGGGATTGCAGGTGCTTTGGAATTTTAGCAATATCGGTATCAAGTCCAACACAGAGGTAAGATCTTTTTTGTTGTATTTGTTGGATGAGTTGATTTCTTGTCATGCGGTAAAGTTAGCTGCAAAACTTTATTTTTTGTTTAGATGTTCTTCGGTATGATCTTCGCTTCACCCTTCTCTCCTGAGCCTGTCGAAGGATGGAGAAGGGCCGGGGATGAGGTTATAATCTCTTTTCCATTTCGTTGGCAATACCTGCAGAATTTGCATCACCCCTTTTTCTTAACTGTTCAATAATATTTTGTTGTGAAGTTGCATCCCTGTTCTGGCTCAGCTTAAAAACGTTATCGAGTTCTTCTACTTCTATGGAAAAACCGACAATAGCTTTTACCATATGGTCAATATATTCTTTTGGTAAGTTGTCAAAAGCGCTTTGAGATGAAGTCCCTGCATATTTATCGCTAAGGGCCTTGACAGCTTTGCGTGTGCCTTCTTCATCAAAAAAACTGATCTTTCCTTTTGCATGCACCGTCATATAATTCCATGTAGAACCCATATGTGGATCAGTGTACCAGCTTGCGTTTACAAAGCAATGCTGACCGGTAAAAAGTACGAGCACATTATTGTTCTTTTCAAAAGCAAGGTGATGATCGGTCTTTCTCATCATATGCCCTTCCAGGAATAGCTTACCCTCAATTGCTTTTATTGCTAATGGAATTTGTGATGCCACAGGATAATTATTTCCAATGCCTGTAAGTAATGCAAAGGCATTTTCTTTCATAAAGTCAATTACCTTTTGCTGGTCTTTTTCTGTGTAATGGTCGAATCTGTACATAAATTACTTTTTTGTTACAAGCTGTATCTCTTTGCTCAAAATCGTTGCAAATATGATTTTGTTATTCTTTCTTTTTATAAAAAAGAAAGAATAATCATTACGTTCATCTGTTGTATTACTATTAAACTTTTATCGAAGCGTAAATATATTTTTCATCAATCCCTGCTTATCTCCGAGTTCCCTCTCCTTTGGAGAGGGGTTGGGGTGAGGCTGTTCAAAATCATTTTTTCAATTGCTTCATCCTGCCAGCAGTTCTCAATATCGGGTAAAGACATTACCTGTTTCATAATGGCTTCCTGCCTTTGCCCATTTACCAAAGCTTCACTATACCTAATATGCGGACTGAAAGTTACCTGGCTATACAAAGGGATCCATTTAACTGGATATTTTTTGCTGAAAGCAGCTTCAATTTTTTTCTGCAATAAAAATTTTGGGTCTGCAACTTTATCCCTCATCTCCACAAAATTATTTAATGCAAGATCGCAAATGGCATCGCCATCGGGTTTTCTTAAGTTTTGATATTCGCTAAGAATGGCTGCCCAGTTTTCATCATGCTTGTCAATCAAACTGTTTAATATCCGGCAGTCTTCAAAACCACAGTTCATGCCCTGGCCAAAGAAGGGAACCATGGCATGTGCTGCATCGCCTATCAAAGCAAATTTGTCTTCCCGTATCCACGGGTAACATTTTACAGTTACTAAAGATGAAGTAGGATTATTGAAAAAATCTGTCTCCAGCGTGGGCATCAGTGGTACGGCATCTGTAAAAGTTTTTTCGAAAAATGATTTTACTTTTTCTTTTGTATCCAGTGTTGCAAAAGAGGGTTCTCCATCAAATGGAAAAAATAAGGTGCAGGTAAAACTACCGTCAATATTGGGCAAGGCAATCATCATATAGTTACCACGTGGCCAAATATGTAAAGCATTTTTCTCCAACAAAAAAGCGCCTTTTTCTCCCGCAGGGATATTTAATTCTTTGTAGCCAAAATCTATAAAATATTGATTATACTGAAAACGATCGTGTTGCAAATGGTGGGTAAGCCTGGCGGCAGAATAAGCGCCATCGCTGCCGAATAAAAGTTGAAAGTTAAAAGTTGAAGGTTGAAAGTTGATCGTGTCTTGCAGAATTAATTCATTTTTATTCCAGTCAATACTTTCACACTTTTGATTAAAGCTGATCTCTACTCCATTTTCTTCAGCAAGATCCATCAGCCTGCAATTCAATTCGCCTCTTGATACTGAATTAATGAATTGCCCTTCTTTTCCATAAGGTTGATAAGCTGTGGTTCCATCTGCATTATGCATAAATCTGCCATGCATGGGTATGCATATTTTTCTGATCTCATCCATCAAACCTACTTCTTCCAGTGCTTTAATGCCCCGGTCGCTTAAGGCAAGATTGATGGAGCGGCCGGCAATCATATCTTCTTTTCGCATATCAGCCCGGCGCTCATAAATCTTTACTTTATATCCACGTTTGGATAAATAGATAGAAAGTAATGAACCCACCAAACCAGCTCCGATTATAACCGTATTTTTCTTTTCCATTAATCTTTGTTTAAGATCAGCCTTACAATTTCTCCAAATTTCCACACATCTTCAAAAGTATTGTACAGCGGTACCGGCGCCACTCTTATAACATTTGGTTCCCGCCAATCAGCTAACACGCCATTTTGTTTTAATGCATCAAAAACTTCTTTACCTTTTTCAAGCATCAGTATAGAAACCTGGCAACCTTTTTCTTTTCGGGGTGTAATAATTTCTATCATTTTTTTTGTAAATGATTGGTTTAAATCATCAATAATAAATAATAAATAATTACTGAGCATTTGCCCTTTGGTAATTAAATTTTCAATTCCAGCTTCTTCAAAAACATCCAGCGAAGCTTTGTGAGCAGCCATGCTTAATACAGGTGCATTACTCAGTTGCCATCCTTCGGCAGTGGCAATAGGTTTAAAACCTTTCTCCATCTGAAAGCGGGTTTCTTTTTCATAACCCCACCAGCCGGCTAATCTTGGAAGTTCTTTATTGCCGGTATGTTTTTTATTGATGAATGCTCCGGCAACGCCACCGGGGCCGCTGTTTAAATATTTATAACTGCACCAGCATGCAAAATCAACATTCCAATCGTGCATGTGCAATTCAATATTGCCTGCAGCATGTGCCAGGTCGAAACCACAATAAGCGCCGGCATCATGAGCAGCTTTGGTGATCGTTTGCATATCGAACACCTGGCCGGTATAATAATTTACACCACTAAAAATTACCAATGCAGTTTGATTGACATGTAGTTTTATTGTTGAAAGAATATCTTCTGTTCTTATCGTATGTTCACCATCCCTTGGAGCTACTTCAACAATAACATCATCAGGATTCAGTCCATGAAACCTTGCCTGCGATTCAAATGCATACTGATCAGAAGGAAATGCTTTTGCTTCGCAGATTATTTTAAACCGTTCTTTTGTGGGCTGATAAAAACTGGCCATCAGCAAATGCAAATTCACCGTAAGTTGATTCATCACTACAATTTCCTCAGGTAAGGCACCAACAATTTTTGTAAGCAGTTGCGGAAACATTTCATGATAACTGAACCAGGGTTGCCTTGCGTTAAAATGACCTTCCACGCCAAAGCTGGCCCAGTCTTCCAGTTCGTTCAGCACATAATCCTGCGTGGTTTTGGGTTGCAGGCCAAGGGAATTGCCGGTGAAGTAAATGCATTCATTTCCGTTGATGATGGGAATGTAAAATTTCGAACGAAAATCTTTTAATGGATCAGAAGCATCAAGATTTTTTGCGAATTCAAGTGTATTGTTAAAGTTCATATTAATTGCGCCAGCCTTCAGGCCGGTGAGGTTATTATTTTGATGACAGGCTTTAGCCAAATTTTATTTTTTTGGCTAAAGCCGAAATGTGTTTTCTTTTTCTCCGGGCTAAAGCCCGGAGCTATTCACCGGAGCTATTCAATTGTTGCAATCACTTTTAATTCAATAGCAATGGGTGTTGGCAAACTTTTTACTTCAACCGTTGTTCGGCAAGCCTGTACATCCTTAAAATATTCACCATAAATTTTATTGTAAACCGTAAAATCTTTTTTCATGTTGGTTAAAAAAACCGTTACGTCTACAATCTTGTTCCAACTGCTGCCGCTGGCTTCCAGCACGGCTTTTACATTGGCGAAACATTGGCGACATTCGGCCTCAATATCATACTTTAAAATATTTCCATCAGCATCAAGTTCCAGTCCAGGAATTGAATTGTCTTTTGCACTCCTGCTGCCAATGCCTGAGAGGAATAAAAGATTTCCTACAGGCCTTGCATGTGGGTATGCACCTAATGGTTTAGCTGCAGCATCTGTATTTATAATTTCATTCATCTTTATTTTTTAGCGCAGAGAAAAGGAGGTAATGAGTTTTCGCTGATTTACTCTGCGTATTCTCTGCTTCTCATTTTCTCTGCGTTGAAACTTAAAATTGTACACAAACATTCTTCGCCTCGGTAAAAAAACGTAATGCTTCCCATCCGCCTTCTCTTCCCACACCACTGTTTTTTACTCCGCCAAAAGGCGTACGCAAATCTCGAACCAGCCAGCAGTTTACCCATACAATGCCACTCTCCACTTTTGCAGCCATGCGGTTTGCTTTGCTGATATCCTGTGTCCAGATGGAAGCAGCCAGGCCGTAACCTGTTGCATTGGCCAACTCTACAGCTTCTTCTTCAGTGTCAAAAGGCTGTATGGTAACTACCGGGCCAAAAATTTCTTCCTGGTTGGTTTTGCAATTTTGATTTAAACCTTCAATAATTGTGGGCTCAATAAAAAATCCATCCTCACATCTGCCGGTTAACTTAACCGCATTGCCACCACATAATATGGTGCCACCTTCTTCTTTAGCAATGGCTATACAGTTCATTATTTTTTCAAAATGTACTTTGCTTACAATAGCGCCCTGCTTTGAGTTTTCATGAAGCGGATCACCAACGGTAAGTTTTTTTGTAATTTCTACAAAGTACTTTTTAAAATTTTCATACGCAGTTTTTTCAATCAATATCCTGCTGCCGCATAAACATATTTGTCCCTGGTTGCCGAAAGATGAGCGGATGGTTTCCGTTAACATTTTTTCCCAATTGCAATCATTGAAAATGATGTTGGGATTTTTTCCGCCTAATTCTAATGATAGTTTTTTAAACATAGGCGCCGCAATAGAAGCAATGCGCTCACCTGCACGGGTGCTGCCTGTGAATGAAATAGCTTTTATCTCCGGATGTTTTACAATGGCTTCGCCGCAATGATGGCCCACGCCATGAACAATGTTTAAAACACCATCGGGCAATCCTGCTTCTTTGCTTATTTTTCCTAACAGAAATGCGGTAACCGGCGTTACTTCGGAAGGTTTTGCAATAACACAATTACCTGCGGCTAATGCCGGCGCAATTTTCCAGGTAAATAAATACAGGGGAAGATTCCAGGGAGAGATGCAGCCAACAATGCCAATAGGTTGGCGTAGGGTATAATTTATGGCTTTGTCTTCCATTTGGTGACTCTCATTGGCAAAATGCATAATGCCGGTTGCAAAAAAACGAAAGTTAGCTGATGCTCTCGGTATATCAACCTGTTTACTTAGCCACAAAGGTTTGCCATTATCATTGGTTTCGGCCAGGGCCAGTTCTTCAAGGTTTTCATCAATGAGTTCTGCAATTTTATTGAGGATGATAAATCTTTTCTCAACCGGTAAAACGCTCCAGGCAGGAAATGCTTTTTTCGCAGCTTTAACTGCCACATCAATATCTTTCGCATTGCTGTCGGGTATTTGTCCGTAAACAGCGCCGGTAGCAGGATTTACGTTGTCAATAAAATTGCCGCTGAGCGGACCAATAAAATTTCCACCAATAAAATTTTCTAAATGATATGGAATAGTAAGCTGCATCTATCAAAAATACGTTATTTTTATTTTCTGTGATAATTGGACAAATTGGTAATCGCATTGCCAATTTGTCCAAAATAAAAAAGTATATTTATAGTATGATCAGGCGTCAGCAACAGGCAAAATTATTGTCATTGGCAAAACAATTCCCGGTTATTTCTATCATCGGGCCCAGGCAAAGTGGTAAAAGCACGCTGGTAAAATATTGTTTTCCGCAATACGATTATATCAGTTTTGAAGATATTGATAACCGCCGGAGGGCATTACTTGATATGCGGGGATTTTTAGAACAATATAACAAAGGTGCAATATTTGATGAAGTACAAAGAGTGCCGGAACTGTTTTCGTATTTGCAGACACATGTGGATGCAACAGGTAAAAAAGGCAGGTTTATCTTAACAGGATCACATAATTATTTACTACAGGAAAAGGTATCGCAATCTCTTGCAGGAAGGGTAGCTATGCTGCGCCTGCTGCCATTCAGTATAAAAGAGCTGGACGATACCGGCAAACTTACCGGTGATATAAACAAAATTTTATTTAAAGGATTTTATCCCCGTTTATTCAGCAGCCGTGTAAAACCCACAGACTGGTATCCTTCTTATATAGAAACTTATATGCAGCGGGATGTAAGGGAAATTAAAAATATACCGAACCTTAATTATTTTCAAAAATTTTTACACCTGCTTGCCGGCAGGCATGGGCAGCAGCTAAACTTAACCAGCCTTGCATCGGAAGTGGGGGTAGTGCATAATACCATCGCATCGTGGATAAGTATTCTTGAAGCCAGTTACATAATCTATTTGCTAAAACCACATTTTAATAATTTTAATAAAAGAGTTACCAAAACGCCTAAATTATATTTTTTCGATAGTGGCTTGGTTTGTTCCCTGCTTGGCATTGAAAAGGCAGAACAATTAAATACACATCATATTAAAGGCCATTTATTTGAAGGGTTGATCATTACCGAACTCATAAAAGCCAGGTACAATAATGGTTTGCCCAATAATTGTTATTACTGGCGTGATAAAACCGGTAATGAAGTAGATTGCATAATTGATAAAGCCGGCAGCCTTACTGCTGTTGAAATTAAATCGGGCAAAACAATTAACAGTGATTACTTTAGCAACCTTAATTTTTGGAAAACACTGAGTGAAAATAAAAATAAAAGTTATCTTGTTTATGGCGGGTCCGATGAACAAAAAGTAAAGGACAATATTGTTTTACCCTGGCGAAATTCGCATTCGCTTGTTTTATAAAAACTGGACAAATTGGTAATCAGATTACCAATTTGTCCAGATTGCTAAATTTTAAAAATATAAATTTATGCCAGTTTTAGCCCCTTTTAATTTAAAAATGGATTGATGATAACCGTGATAAGCTGAAACCTCCCGTAGGTAATCAATGCATTTATAAAGACGCCGAAAATTTTATTGTTATGGTTGTTGGCGGCCCAAACAGCCGTAAGGATTATCATTTTAATGAAAGCGAAGAACTGTACTTCCAGGTAGAAGGAGATATTGTTTTAAAAATTATTGATGGCGGCGTACCAAAAGATATCCCCATCAATGAAGGCGATATGTTTTTACTGCCGCCAAAAACGCCACACTCCCCGCAACGTGGACCAAACACCGTTGGATTGGTAATTGAAAAAGTAAGAGAAGGGGAAGAAGATGGATTTTTATGGTACTGCGAAAACTGCGGCGACAAATTGTATGAAGAATATAAAGTGATCACTGATATTGTAACACAGTTGCCACCGGTTATGGAAGGTTTTTATAATGATGAACAAAAACGTACCTGCAGTAAATGCGGAAAAGTAATGGCTCCGCCAATAAAAAAGGGTTAATGCCTCAAACATGTAATAATGCGGAAAAGTAAAAAACAAATGTTCAATAAAAAACAAATGCCCGGCCTCCCTCTCTTTTGGAGAGGGAATGAGGGTGAGGCCGTATGAAAATCGACATCCACACCCACATCATGCCCGATAAAATGCCCAACTGGGTACAAAAATTTGGCTATGGTGAATTTATACATCTTGAACACCGCAATTGCAAAGCCTGCATGATGAAGGGTGATAAAGTTTTTCGTGAGGTGGAGGATAATTGTTTTGATGCAACTGTTCGGCTGAAAGAAATGGATGAAACAGATGTTACGGTACAGGTACTTTCCACCATTCCCGTTTTATTTAATTATTGGGCAAAGGCAAACGATGGTTATGAAACCTCCCGTTTTTTTAATGACCATATTGCAGAGACGGTTATAAAAGATCCTCAACAATTTATTGGTATTGGCACGGTTCCTTTGCAGGATATTGATTTAGCCATTAAGGAAATGGAACGTTGTGTAACGGAATTAAAAATGCCGGGACTTGAAATTGGTAGCAACATCAACGGTATTAATTTAAGCGATGAGAGATTCTTTTCTTTTTACGAAGCGGCCGAAAAACTGGGCTGCGCCCTGTTTGTGCATCCCTGGGAAATGATGGGAGAGCAGCAGATGCAAAAATATTGGTTGCCCTGGCTGGTGGGTATGCCGGCAGAAACATCCCGTGCAATCTGCTCTATGATCTTTGGCGTTGTGTTTCAAAAATTTCCAAAACTACGGGTTGCATTTGCACATGGCGGCGGTTCGTTCCCTTTAACCATTGGTAGAATTGAACATGGTTTTAATGTGCGGCCCGATTTGGTGGCTGTTGATAATTCGGTAAACCCGAGAGATTATATCGGTAAATTCTGGATAGACAGTTTGGTGCATGATGAAAAAGCCATGCGCTATATCATTGATGTGATGGGGGGGGATAAGATATGCTTAGGAAGTGATTATCCTTTTCCGCTTGGCGAGCATCGCCCGGGTTTGTTGATAGAGCAAATGAATTTTGAGGATGAGCTAAAGGAAAAGTTATTATTTAAGAATGCGAAGGATTGGCTGTCTCTTTAAAATTAGATTTTCTCCTCCAGATCTTATCTTTTGTTTGCACAATTTTTATCCAGTTTGTACGCAAGGCTCCTTTATATAGTGAAAATCGTACCAGGTAATTTCCTTTCTTCTCCAGTAGACCATCATCAATATATTGTTCTATTATTCTTTCCTTTCCCGGAAGTAAACTATAGGTATTTTTTGAATTCCAGGGTATTGTTGTAGCGTAATGTATATCGGCGTACAAATTTTTTGTCAGATCGGTAGAATCGCCGCATTCATCCACATATTGAACTTCATATCCAAAATTTAAACCGCTATTTATAGGACCAGAGAATATTTTGTCCGGAATTAAAAAGGTGTCAGCTGTGTTATTGTGAATAATTAATTTGAAATAAGCACCCAAGGGTACTAATTTGCTTTCCACGCACATCATTTGGAGTGTGTGTAAATTTTTTTGTTGAGCAAAAAGTGCAGGAGATAATATATAAAGCAGAAAAGTTAAAACAGCTTTTTCAAGCATGGGGTCAATAATTTATAAGGAAGTTATTAAATCATTTAAAGCAGGCGTGTTAGCATTATCATAATATTAATTATTCATTAAATAAATTTGGATAATCAGTTATAATCCCATCCACTCCCATCTTTTTAAATTCTTCTATTTTATTTTTATCATTCACCGTCCAGGGAATAATCTTCATGTTCAGATCATGACAATCTTTGATCAGCTCGGGAGTTACCAAAGCTGCTTCGGGACTGTAGATGGTTGGGGTAAAGCCGATGTCTTTAATTTGTTTACGAAAACTGCTTTTATTATCAGCTTCGATCAACATGGCTGTTTTTATTTTTGGGTAATGCTGGTGCAGATATTGTAAAGTTCTGAAATCAAAAGATTGAATGGTTACATAATCTTCCATTTGGTTTTCTGTAATAACTTTCATCAATAGTTCAACAAATTCGGCTGGTTTAGGATGATAGATATCATCACCTTGGGGTAAACATTTGGTTTCGATATTAAATAAAGGATAAGGACGCTTTGCTGTCATCATGTATTCCTTAACGGCTTTAAATACATCTGCCAGCAAAGGTTTAACTGCTTTTAATTTCTCCTGTTTAGGATAAAGCGGGTGCGGTTTCATGCCAACATCGTACCTGATGATCTCATCATAATTCATTTTGTACAAATTGTAACTCCGTAATTCATTTTGTGATATATAACTGCCATCGGGCTTTGTGGTAATATCACGATTAAAAAACGGCTCATGCGAAAGCAATACTTTTTTGTCTTTACTGATGCTGATATCCATTTCCAAAGTGGTAACACCAAGGCCAATAGCGTTGATCATGGCAGGTATGGTATTTTCGGGCATTAAGCCACGGCAGCCACGGTGGCCTTGTTTATCAAAGGCCCCCCCACCCCCCAAAGGGGGATTTTGGCGCTCATTATTCATAGAAGGATTGTTTTTTGTTGAAGAACAGGAAATAAAAATAAAACTGATTAAAAACAGTTTTATGAATTTATGAGTAGTTGTAGTAAAAAATTGATTTCCCATTATTTAAAGTTAAACTCTTTTAAAATAAGAATTTGTATTCCTCCATATAAAACAAAAGGCATGAAATAATCATGCCTAAGTGAAAAAATATATTATTTCTGATCAGATCTTATCTTCTTCATCGGTGATATTATCGCCGTTTACTTCTTCAATAATTTCGCCGGTTTCGGTAACAGCTAAAATTGTATCAGTTTCAACTGTTAGCTCTGTTTCTTCAACAGTATTTTCATCCCGATAGCTATCGGGAGCAAGGGCTTTTTCTGCTTCCATGTTTTCTTCTGCTTCTTTTACATTGGTAGCTTTTACCAGTTCTTCCATAATTACTTCAGAAATTTTAGGAAGGTCTTCGGCACTATTGATGCCAAAATAATCCATAAAAGATTTTGAAGTAGCATAGATCAACGGTTTACCAACTGCATCTTCATTTCTTCCGGTAATAATAACCAGGTCTTTTTCCAGTAATTTCTGCACGGCATAATCACAGTTCACACCACGGATAGATTCTATCTCACTCTTGGTAATGGGTTGCTTATAAGCAATGATGGCAAGGGTTTCCAGCGAAGCTGTAGAAAGGCGTTTTAAAAATTTATCGCCGTTTAGCTGGGCAACCGTTTTATGATATTCTTTTTTGGTAAGAAATTGCCAGCCTCCGCCAATCGCTTTCAATTCAAAAGCATAAAATTCGGCACTGTATTTTTCGCCGATACCTTCAATAGCTGCGTCAACCTGCTGCTGTGT